>JBARUM010000519.1:0-10867 GCA_049645725.1 Maribacter sp. | reverse complement strand
GTGCAAATACACCCCATGGCCTTGGTCAAATTCGACGAACTAAAAGATAATGAAGTAAAAAAGCAGATTGAAAAATTAACCATGGGCTATGACAAAAAGGAAACCTATTTTGTTGAAAAACTAGCTGAAGGTATAGCAGTAATCGCAGCAGCCTTTTATCCCAAGGAAGTGATAGTTCGGCTAAGTGATTTCAAGACCAACGAGTATGCCAATCTTATTGGCGGCAAAGACTTTGAGCCGCAAGAAGAAAACCCGATGTTAGGTTTTAGGGGAGCATCAAGATATTATAGTGAATTGTACAAAGATGGCTTTGCCCTGGAATGTGCCGCCATTAAAAAAGTACGTGAAACTATGGGACTTACCAATCTTAAAGTTATGGTCCCGTTTTGTAGAACCTTGGAAGAAGGTAAAAAAGTGGTGGCCATTATGCAAGGAAAGGGACTGAAAAGGGGTGAAAACGGACTTGAAATCTATACTATGATAGAAATTCCCGGTAATGTGATTTTAGCCAAAGAATTTGCCCAAATCTTTGATGGATTTTCTATTGGTTCCAATGATTTGACGCAGTTGACTTTAGGAATTGACAGGGATTCCGAAATTATGGGTAAACTTTTCGATGAAAATGATCCGGCCGCCAAACGTATGATTGCTATGGCAATAAGCTCGGCAAAGAAAACCAATACTAAAATTGGGTTATGCGGACAAGCTCCCAGCGATTTTCCAGAATTTGCCAGATTTTTGGTGGACGAAGGTATAGATAGTATTTCCTTTAATCCAGATGCATTACTACAGGGTATTGAAAACATTAACGAGGCGGAGAAAAACCACATAACTCTTGGGATGGTGGAAAGCAGTAATTAAATCCGGACTGAGACCAAAAATATTCCACCTAGCAAAAAAATCGAATCAACTGATTTTAAAAAAAATAGTAAGACCTAGAATACGTATTATGTTTTTATGCTAGTTATGGTTTACGCTTTAGAATCCCATAAATTTGTAACTCACTAAAAAACACGTACGTGAACAAAGCCATTTATATTGCTACCACCGAACCCAATAGTGGAAAATCAATAATCTCCTTGGGCCTTATGCGATTATTGTTAGGTAAAGCGGCCAAAGTAGGTTATTTCCGCCCTATAATTGATGATTACCCGGAAGGAAAACAAGATAATCACATAAGTACCATAATCTCTTATTTCAATTTAGAACTTAAGTACGACGAAGCCTTCGCCTTTACTCGTAGTCAAGTGATACAAAAGAACAATCAGGACAAAGAGGACGAAGTACTGGACAAGATAATTGAAAAATACAAAGCCGTTGAAGACCGGTTTGATTTTGTTCTGGTAGAAGGAACGGATTTTTCCGGAGATGGAGCCATTATTGAGTGGGATATTAATGTGCTTATGGCCAAGAACTTAGGCATCCCAACTATTATTTTGGCCAGTGGCATTGGAAAGACCTTGGAAGAATTTGTGAGTAACATGTACCTGGCCTATGATTCTTTTAAGGATAAAGGAGTAGAGGTGCTGATGGTGATCGCCAACAAGATTCAACCAGAAAACTTAAATTTGGCAATTAAGGGATTGCGTAAACTCTTGCCAAAAAAAGTTTTGATCAGTGCAATTCCAATGAACCCCATATTGGGCAACCCTACCATAAAAGAAATTACGGATGAACTTAAGGGAACAGTACTTTTTGGAGAAC
The DNA here is from genome assembly GCA_049645725.1 of Maribacter sp. Classification (GTDB taxonomy): domain Bacteria; phylum Bacteroidota; class Bacteroidia; order Flavobacteriales; family Flavobacteriaceae; genus Maribacter. The sequence goes on along the minus strand of JBARUM010000519.1, from coordinate 9,163 downwards.
CGTTTTTGAACAATCAGGCTAGCCATTTTGGTGTGGGTGCAATGCAGTTGCGAAATTACCTAACTCATTTAAAAGAAGATGGACTGGTCATTACCCCAGGCGACCGAGCTGATATCATTCTTGGGGCACTACAGGCAAATTTATCATCAAATTACCCAACGGTATCCGGTATTGTACTTACCGGTGGACTTGTACCGGAGGATTCCATCATCAAATTAATCGATGGCCTTTCAGAGGTAGTACCCATAGTTTCAGTGGACGGAGGAACTTTTGAGATCACCAATAAAATTGGATCAATCAAACCTAGAATCTACGCCGAAAACACCAAAAAAATAAACGCGTCGTTACAGGATTTCTCCAAATATGTGCCCGAGGATGAACTGGCCGAACGTCTAATTACCTTCAAGGCCAATGGTATTACACCAAGAATGTTTCAATACAATCTGCTAAAGCGAGCACGGTCACAAAAAAAACATATCGTCCTTCCAGAAGGATTGGACGAGCGTGTTTTAAAGGCTACCAAGGATTTGATGGTTTCCAATGCCGCAGAAATTACCTTGCTAGGAGATCCGGAATTGATAAAAGAAAAGATCGAACAACTCAATTTGGAATTGGACATTGATAAAATCACAATTATTAATCCAGCCAAGTCGGTTCATTTTGAGGAGTATGCCGGCACCTTACATGAACTTAGAAAACATAAAAATGTAGATTTGACCATGGCGCGTGATCTCATGGAAGATGTTTCCTATTTTGGGACCATGATGGTCTACAAGGGTCATGCGGACGGTATGGTATCAGGAGCCATTCATACCACACAACATACGATTCTACCTGCGCTCCAATTTGTAAAGACAAGGCCACATGTTGCTTTGGTGTCCTCCGTATTTTTTATGTGCCTCCCGGATAGAGTGGTTATTTTTGGGGATTGTGCCATAAATCCAAACCCCACTTCGGAACAATTGGCGGAAATCGCCATCTCCTCCGCAGATACAAGTACCGCTTTTGGTATTGAACCTAAAATTGCCATGCTTTCATATTCGTCAGGGGCATCAGGTCAAGGAGCTGATGTTGATCGCGTTAGAAAAGCTACCGAACTGGTAAAACAAAAACGACCCGATCTAAAAGTTGAAGGCCCTATACAATACGATGCGGCCGTAGATATCAATGTGGGCAAAAGTAAGCTGCCCGACTCACAAGTGGCGGGCCAGGCAACAGTCTTCATTTTTCCTGATTTGAATACAGGCAACAATACGTACAAAGCAGTGCAACGTGAGACCGGAGCTTTGGCCATAGGTCCAATGCTGCAAGGTCTTAACAGACCTGTAAATGATTTAAGCCGCGGCTGTACGGTTGATGATATTTTTAATACGGTCGTAATCACGGCCATACAGGCACAAGGTTTATGAATGTACTAATTATCAACGCAGGGAGTTCCTCAATCAAATACCAACTCGTTACAATGCCTATGGCGCAGGTTGTTTGTTCTGGAATTGTAGAACGTATTGGTTCAAAAGAGGCTAAATCAAAATATCAAACCGCTTTCTCCGATTGTGAAGACACTTTAGAAATCCCCGACCATAAAACCGGTTTTCAAAAAATAGCATCATACCTTTTAGATGTAAAAATAGGCGTTGTAAGAAATGCTGATGAAATAAGCATCGTTGGTCATAGAGTTGTACATGGCGGCACCAGTTTTTCTGATACTACGCTGGTCACACCGGTCGTAAAGGAGAGAATAAAGGAGCTTTCCATATTGGCCCCTTTACACAATCCACATAATTTAGAAGGCATCAATTTGGCGGAACAACTATTCCCAAATGCTAAGCAAATTACTGTTTTTGATACGGCCTTTCATCAAACCATTCCCGTAAAGGCAAAAAAATATGCCATACCAAATAATTTCTACAACGAGCATAATATACAGGTCTATGGCTTTCATGGCACCAGTCATAAATTTGTTACTGAAAAAGCTATTGCCCATTTGCCCAATAACCATTCAAAAATAATTAGTATCCATCTAGGAAACGGATGTAGTATGACTGCCGTAAAGAATGGAAAAAGTATAGACCATACTTTAGGCTTCACACCCTCAAATGGTTTGATAATGGGCACACGGAGCGGAGATATTGACCACTCCCTAATCTTTTATTTGGTAAACACGCTAGGCTATGACCTGAACGCCGTAAGTACTCTGCTTATTAAAAAAAGTGGAATGCTCGGCCTTACCGGTTTTAGCGACTTAAGGGATATTCAATCCGAAGCTGAAAAGGGAAATCAGGATTGTGTTTTAGCTTTGGAAATGAACGCTTACCGAATTAAAAAGTATATTGGGGCCTATGCCGCTGCCTTAAACGGAGTTGACGCCCTAATCTTTACTGCCGGAATTGGTGAAAATTCTTCCTTGCTCCGAAAAATGGTCTGTAGCGATATGAATTATTTAGGAATAGTTTTGAAAGATTCAAAAAATGAAGCGAAAGCTACTTCGCTAAGGGAAATAAACGGCGATTCCTCCAAAGTTAAAATCTTGGTAATTCCTACCGATGAAGAGCTAGAGATTGCCAAACAGGCCTACAGTTTAGTAAATAAAGGTTAACACCTTTCTTATCCTTCAAAAGAAGCGTTCAATAGAAACACAAATCAATTGGACTATTCATTTTTTGGTTTACATGTACGTATCCCAAAAGGTGCATATAAGGGACAAAAACCTGCAAAGCTGGTCAGAAAAAAGACAACCGCCAATATCACCAGCACAATACCCAGTGTTCCGGAGATAGTGCCGGTATAGTACAAAACTCCTAAAAGGACCGCTAACAAAAAGCGTATCGTACGGTCCGCATTTCCCATATTTCTTTTCATTTTAAAAGGATTTAGTTCGACTTATCCAAAAATAAGGTGTCCTAGGCGCCCACACCATGATAAAAATCATCTTTACACTCAAAACTTGTCGACAGAAAGGCAATCTTACATCTTGGTATCGTCTTCTTGTGATTCCAACAGACCGGGATGAAATTCTTTCAAAAAGTGGTTGCGCATGGAATCCATCCTTTTCATCATTTGTTGCATATCCATTGGTCTTCTATCCCAACGATCTAGAAAATAATCGTCCCTAAAAAAGTCTTTCATAAAGAGGGAATCCGTTTCCGGAAATATTGAAAAGCTGTCGTCCCAATTATAGGGTCTATGCTGTCCAAAATAACCTTTAAAGGAATCCATGATACTATCCAAATTTACTAGGACAGAATCACCTTCTATATTTGAATAGGAATACCTGTAGACACTATCATAACGGATTAGGTTACCTGCCTCGTCATATTCCCTATTTACTTCCCATTGTCCTTTGGGTTTTTCGGCTGTTTCTTTTTTATTTGTCTCTTCCTGATTTTCCTTTTCTTGACCTTTACATCCCGTAAAGAGTAATACCAAAAAAATTGCGATTACATTTTTCATCTTGTAACATAATTAAGGGTGATACATTCATTTATATTAATTATTTCGTCTTGCGGTTGTTCTATTACTTCTTCCCCTATTGCGATTGTTTTCCTCATGATAACGCTTAATATTATCATCATGATAATTCCGGATACGCTCGTACCGGGAACGCCTTAAATCGATGCTTCTATAACGTGGTGGCAAAGCATTCCTTCTTACCCAAACCCCCCCATCCAAATACAGATAGGTGCGGGCAGAAAGATCATAGTAAATACTGTATTCGGGGAAGTAAACATAGCGCACTACTTCCAATCGGTTGGGGTAAAACCAAGGTGGTGGCGGATTCCCTACTCTGGATGAAATAACAACGGGCCCACAACTGGCGAGCATCAAAAGAATTAAAAGTGCAACAAACAATAAAAGGGACTTGTACAATTCTTTAACTTCCATGGGATTCTTTTTTGAACCACTAAGTAAATGCAAGATGGGTACAACCTAAATGACCTAAATCATTTTAAAAGTAATCTCCTCAAAATAATTTTATAATCGACAAAAAACGCACTAGTGGAAAATTTTAAATCATAAACGATGGAAAAAGAAATAATTTACAACACTAACCTACATTTTGAACATAAACAATGGCAATCAGAGCTAGCATTTTGGAAAGATGAGTTAAATTCTTTTAAAAACCGATTGAGTGAACTGATTACGAGATGGACTGCCAAAGATGTACTCGTAAAATCAGAACATTACCAAAATGAATTTATAATGCATGGAGGGCACATAGAAGATCTTCTGGAAGAAATCGAAGAACACGAAACTAGAATTGCCGGACAAAGTATGACGGGCGAAGACGCACTAGATACCCTTATGACCAAAAAGCATTTGGAGTTCCGCAAGAAAATGGAGATACAACGGCAAATCTATGCGGAGTTAAAGAAAAAGTTCTTCGGGTTTTTAACAAAGTACATGTAATTTATCACAACTTGATGAAGGCGTGGCAGCCCCTAAAGAAATAGTGTATTGAGTTAATGTTTTCCTAAACAAACTTTAACTCGGCATGTGTAAGAAAATCATTATCTTAACTGTTCCCTATTTCTAACCAACGCTGCTGATGTATACGCTTTTAATCATAGAAGATAATTGCACCCTGCGCGAAAACACCGCAGAACTTCTAGAAATGGAAGGCTATTCCATTATCACAGCTACTAATGGCAACAATGGTTTTAAGAAAATAAAAGACTATAGACCAGATATTGTCATAGGCGATATATTAATGCCGGAAATGGACGGTCTTGAGCTATTGCGAAAACTAGGACTACATCCTGATTTAAAATCCATACCCTTTATTTTTTTTAGTGCGAAAAACGAAAAAAAAGATATTAAAACTGCTATGGATTTGGGGGCCTATGACTATATCGTAAAACCCTCCGACCTAGAAGGCCTTTTGGCATCCATCCAAAGATGCTTAAAAAGTAAAGCGATGGTAAAATGATTTTAGTCTTCTATTCAACAATCAATTGACAGATAAACCTTTATCCCTGTACTACTATTTGTAATCCAAAAATTTACATTCTAAAAGTTAAATTTTACGATTACTGATGCACATCATTTTGATGCTCCCTTCGTGCCCCTAATTTTACCAAATATTGTGTAACCTAAAATTCTAAATCATGAAAACGGATTCAAAAATTAAATTAGACGTACAGGACGAATTGTCTTGGGAGCCAAGCATTGACGAAACTAAAATAGGCGTTACAGTTGATGATGGCGTGGTAACCCTAAGCGGAGAAGTAGATAGTTATTCCAAAAAATTAGCGGCGGAAAAAGCGGCCAAAAGAGTACAAGGCGTAAAGGCCGTAGCAGAGGATATTGTAGTAAAATATGCTTCTAGCCTAGATAAATCAGATACAGATATTGCCAAAGCAGCCTTGAATGCTTTAAAATGGCATTCTTCCGTACCAAACGATGCGGTAATGGTAAAAGTAGAGGATGGCTGGGTATATCTTTCGGGAGAAGTGAAATGGGACTATCAGAAAAACTCCGCAAAAAATGCCATTAAGGACTTAAGTGGGGTAAAAGGCGTAATCAATAGTATAACCATTAAACAAGAGGTAAAACCATATGAGGTCAAGAACAAAATAGAAGAAGCCTTTGAGCGTTCCGCGGAAATAGATGCTAGGGGAATTAAAGTAACCGCGGACGGTCATACAATAACCCTAAGCGGAAAAGTACACTCCATCAAAGAAAAGGAAAATGCGGAGAAAGCGGCCTTCAACGCTCCCGGAGTTTTTGAAGTGAAAAATAATTTAAAAGTTCAGTATTATCCAGCATACGCATAAAACTTCAATGTCCCCTTTTTTTATATTACCCTGATTTAGCTAACTTTATCAGGGTATTTTTTATAGCTAAAAACTAACCTTAAAAGAGGAAACCCAATGCATATTGTTTCTTGGAACGTAAATGGTATACGAGCTGCAGTTAAAAAGAATTTTTTTGAATCCGTTCGGAAATTAAATCCAGATATTCTCTGTTTGCAAGAAACAAAAGCTCAGGATGATGAGACAGCTAAAGCCCTGACAGACTTAAAAGACTACAAATTACATACCAATTCAGCGGATAAAAAAGGGTATTCCGGCACTGCACTATTAAGCAAAAGTACTACCCTAAAGTTCATGGATGATATGGGTGTTCCAGAACACGACAAAGAGGGAAGAGTGCAATGTGCCGAGTATGAAGATTTTTATTTGGTCAATGTTTACGTACCTAATTCAGGCCAAAAATTAGATCGTTTGGAATACAGACAAAAGTGGGATTCCGATTTTCTGAACTATCTCAAAAAACTTGAAAAAAGAAAACCGGTAGTTGTTTGCGGCGATTTTAACGTGGCGCACAAGGCTATTGATTTAAAGAACGATAAGTCCAATTACAATAAGACTGCCGGGTATACCCAAATTGAAATTGATGGCATGGATAACTTTATTGGGGCGGGTTTCGTAGATTCTTTTAGGCATCTGCATCCGGATAAGGTTGCCTATACCTATTGGAGCTATCGTTTTAAGGCACGAGAGCGAAATACAGGCTGGCGTATCGATTACTTCTTGATCAGTGCTGATTTGGTAGCTAAAATTAAGTCTTTTACTATTTACTCAGAAGTAATGGGCTCTGACCACTGCCCTATTGGACTTGAAATAAATCTTTAAGAGTATCAGATATTTCTCAGATATTTTTGTAAAACATCTACCTGAAAATCACCTACGACAGAAAGTTCGGTATCGGCATTCATAAGCACCAGCCCATAGGCTAAATGTGAAAGTTTACAGTCGCTTATGATTTCCTTATCGATACCACTAAAAACAGGTTTAAAGTGTTGACGCAAATCCATTCTAGAGGATTTTCCAACTTCCATAGCTTTCATTACGGCGTCACTTATTTGTTTGGGAGTAAGGCCTTGGCTCAACAAATCGCTGGCCAAATACCTTAGCCTTAAACTATAATAGAAATTCATAAAATGCGCTATGCTGTCCATAGCCTTATATTCTCTTGTAAAAAGCATAATTTCCATAACGGCTTTTTCTATGTTGTTTAGCAGCTTTAATTTCCCTGATTAAGAATTCATAATTTCTTAACGTACCCAAAAACCATTTTTTTAAACTCTTTAAAATCCTTAGCGAACAAGTCCATTCTTTTATTCAGTTTACGATGTTGTTCGCGATACTCACCATCGGAAAGCCCTTTTTCACCTTTGATTAAACGGGATAATAATTTTTCATGTTCCCTTATATCATCGGACAGGTAATCAAAAAGATTCTCATGGATCTCGTCTAAATTTTTGAGCATTTTTCCATATTCCGAAGGAGAGGCTTCTTTTTTAGACAATAAATTAGCAAAGAATCTGGTCTCGTCCTTCCAAAAATCAATTGTGTCCTGCCATTCTTGACTTTCGTGGTGCAGTACATTTAGTCCAGCCCCAAGCAACAATTCTCTTTTAGGGTCTATAATTTTTGTTTTCATGATAGTATATTATTAGGTGTTTTTAAGGCGTACCTATTCAAAAGACTGGAACGTAGCCCTTGTTGGGCGGCCTCTAGAAGTTTTTCTACTTCGGCTATACTTCGGTTCCGAATCGTTGCAATTTCAGATAGGGAAAATTGATGTTCCGTATAGAGCTCAAAAATGGCTTGCATTGGTGTAGGTAGTTGGCAAAGCACCGTATCTATATGTTTTTGAATGCTTTTTGCCTCTAGACCTTTATCTATTTTCGTCATTAGTGCTTCGCTTTCGTCTTCCAAAAAAAATTGTTTTAACACCAATTGCTTTTGTTGGTAAGAGATATCATCCAATTCCTCCAACATGACAAAGTCCCCATCACCGTCCGTACTATATTTCTCTTCCATGGCATCCCACTCCGCCTTGGAATAATCATCGATGTTATCAAAGAACAACATATCAAATTCTTCTTCTATTACCGTATCCTCCAATAGCTCATCGGCTTTTTTAAACAGCCATGGATAAAAGTCCTTTGCGTTTTTAACTTCGTCAAAACAATCGTAAACCTCTACAAATAGCTCGTCTATAAAATCCTCTGCTAGGTATTTCCCACGAAATATTTGCTCATTGGCCACAGCTCGGTTCAACCGTTTCTGAATGTAATTTTCAATATTGGGCATAACTTTCAATAGTACTTTATTAAATACCGCTATTTCCCGCTTTTCTTTGTAATCCAATAGACTGCTGTATAACTCTTCGGCAAATAGGTGTGTTTTTCTTTCTTGATGGTTCGCGTTTATCATTTTTTTCATAATACTATAGTTGAGATTAGTTGTTCATCAAAAATGGCAACTAGTACCGAATTCTAAAATGATTTAGGTCAGTATAGCTTTTTCTGCGTGAGAATAATATTGATTACGAAACTGATGTACATCATTTTAACCTAAGAACTTATCCTGTAGTTTAGAAGTGATTTACAACAAAGTGCAACTTAAAAATCCCATAACATGAAAACAGATGTTGAAATAAGAAATGATGTATTGGCCGAACTTAAATGGCAGCCAGATATCGATGAGACGGAAATAGGGGTTATTGTAGAAGATGGTATCGTGACCTTAAGCGGAATAGTCAACGAATACCGTAAGAAAGCGTTGGCCAACAAAGCTGCCAAAAGTGTAGCCGGTGTAAAGGCCGTTGCGGAGGATATCGAAGTAAAATATGGGGAAGATTTTAGGAAAACAGATAAGGAAATTGCAAAGGCAGCGGTCAATGCGTTGGAATGGAACGCATCGGTACCCAAAGAGAAGGTAATGGTATTTGTTGAGGACGGCTACATTTATCTGTCGGGCAAGGTCGCTTGGGACTATCAACGTAAGGCTGCAAAGCGTACTGTCCAAAACCTATTAGGCGTACAAGGCGTAGTTAACAACATAGAAATCCTGCCAACGATAAAACCCCAGAACGTTGAAAATGAAATTATCAGAGCATTGGAACGTTCTGCAACGTTGGAGGCCAAATGCATTCGAGTGCAAGTAGATGGGAGCACCGTGCAATTAAAGGGAAGGGTACATTCCATGAAAGAAAGGGAAGAAGCGGAGAAGGCAGCCTATAGGGCTCCTGGTGTTAGCGCGGTAAAAAATGAAATAGTGGTACAATTACATCCCGAATTTGTCTAATAAAATTGAAAAAAACACCTAAACTGACCTAGGTCATTTTAGGTATGGAAATACCGCTTTATTTT
>JBARUM010000518.1:0-1670 GCA_049645725.1 Maribacter sp. | reverse complement strand
AATAATAAGGTAGTTCCAAACTACAGGGAAATTTACAGAATCAGATAAATTTTAAGATGCAGTTTTTGATTTGGAAGGGAAGGCCCGCGGTATAATGCCAACGGCCTTTTTTCAAAAAGAAAACCCCACCGGCCAGGATAGGGTTTAAAACTGTTCAGATAATGCAACCAAAAGCACATGAAGTATTGTGCATTCAGCTTTTCAAATATACTAAATAATTAATAAGGTGTTTGACAATTTCCGAGCCAGTGTCTATGATATTGAGGAAAGGAATCGCCTTTGGTCATTTAGTAAGCTTGAGTTCCATGACTACCAAAAAAAATCATCAAAATATGATAAAAGAGGATTCACCATTAAAGAGTCAAAGCAGCTTGACGGAGTTATATTCTCCAATTTTAAGGATAGACTTGACATATTGGTTTTCCCTCATAAAATGAAAAACCTAGGTATACATAATGCTGATGCCTTTTCAATGGAAGAATGTATGAATACGCTTAAAAACTTTTTCAATCAACTTCCTATCAGTGATTACAGCCTTTATAAAATTAGATCGCTGGAGGCCGGAGTAAATTTTATTGTAGATGGATATGGCGAGGATTTGATAACAAATACCCAATGGTGGAAAAGAACACGGTTCAGGCATCACGACAACCTAGGATATAGTAAGACGGCATTCAGTGTTGACAAAACCGGTAAGGCTAACACGCATCTAATTTTAAAGTTTTACCTAAAATATATTATGGCACCCAACTATTGCAAGCCGGACACCCTACGTTTTGAACTGAAGTCAAGAAAGGCCGCTTACTTTAAAAATAAGCTTAAAATTGACACTCTAGAGGACTTGTTTACAGTTACCCCCTATATGCATGTTAAAAAGGAAATATTCAGGACTGTAGGCCAAATAACAATATTGGAACAGGATTTTGATGATAGTTCGCTACCTGAAAAAGATAAGATTTTTCTACGCACCTATTCAAACCCCCTACAATGGGACAAAATCTTTCGTGCTCAAAAAAATAAGTTTGCCAGATATCGCAGCAAATATTTAAAAATATTGGATAGAACAGGCTTCAATATTCACAGAGGCTTACTTAAAGCAGTTGACGATAAGCTTAATGAATTAACATTACCATTATCCACTAAAAGTGTGGAAAATTTCCCACCTAGAATTACAGCTTTTAGCGATCAGGAAAACCCCGAAAGTGTGGATTATTTCCCTATAGATAAAAGGGAAATTTTCCCCACTATAGATTTATCGAATCATTATTGTGCAATTACGAATATCCGGCTTCTTTGTGAAGGACCGGTTAAAAAGGGGGAGGGAATCCCAAAGTACATACGGACCAATACGATTGAATTTTTAAAAGAAAGGGACCCGGATGTGTACACCTCTCTATTACATTGGTTGGTCCCCAAGATTAAGAACAAAGGTTACAAGCTACCAAAGTCAGCTAAGAGTTTGAACGGACACTTATGCCATGTGATAAGAAACAGATACGCAAGCCAGATGAGGAGAGGAAGAAAGGAATGTGATCGAAGAAAAGGTACGTCATCGGGACGAACGTTAAAGAGACCCATAAGGTCGAATGAAATAGAAATCATATCAAAATACATTAATCAATTGATAATCAGATAGTTAAGGTACTGTAAAGACTTTTTAAACCTAGCGC
>JBARUM010000517.1:0-7973 GCA_049645725.1 Maribacter sp. | reverse complement strand
AATTAATGGTCACACTATTTTAAAGGCTTTAAGTCTAAAATTTTACCGATATCTTTCCCCTAAGATAAAAAGGCGTTCCCGGTGTAAAATGTATTTCCTCCACGGAATTGGCTTCATTAAAAAGTCGACTTTCCGTTGCAAACTGGGTTTCGTTCCATTCCGTATCGAACAAATTCTCAACGATTAGTCCAAACGTCCAATTGTTGATATTGTAGTTCACATTGAGGTCGGAAACAAAATAGCCTTCAGCTACAATAGAATTATCCTCGTTTGCGGGCCGCGCATCCACGTACCTGTAATTGACGCCTCCGGAAAAGCCATTTTGCATGTCGATAGTAAATCCACCAGTGGATGTAAAATCAGGAGCCAAGGGGATAAAATCCGCCCCATCTGGTTCCTCGGTACTTCTACCTTGGGTGTAATTCGCATCGGAATATAGGTACAACCAGTCCGTTGCTTGGTACCTTGCTCCTATCTCCGCTCCCAAGCGCCTAGTTTTTCCACTGGGCTCCACGATTCCTGCATCGCCTACGTAAACGAATTCCTGTTCCAAGAATAAAGTCCATAGGGTAGCGTTCAACACCAATTTATTGGCAGGTTTAAGTATGGTTCCCAAATCAACACCGTAAGCAGCGGGCAAAATATCCTCTTCCCCATTGGCCACCACAACACGGGTATCATTGGAATGAAAACCAATTCCCGTTTTCAAAAAGAACTGCGTGTTCAGGTTGGGACTATAAATAGTATTGAACTTAGGGATAAAGGCCAGTTTATCCTCGCTTTTATTATCGTACAGCTCGCTTAGTTTATTTACATAATCAAACCTAAAGTAATCTAACCTTACAGATGGGTTGAAGGTAAAATCACCTGATTTTAATCTGGCATCCAAAAAGGCATAGGTGTTTACCTCGTCTACATCTCCGAATGCAATTCTGTTAAGCGTAGTCTGCCTGTTCAACGTATTTGCAAGTTCATTGTCATCCACATTATCATACCTAAAACCGATACCGGCCCTATACTCCAGTCCCTGACTACCCCAGTTTTCCTTATACTCCTCAAAAACGGATTCCGCACCCACGACGATCCTATTTTCAACTTGTCGAATCTGGTCACCATTAACGGGGTCTTCCAAGAAAAAGGTGAAATTGGAGAAAAGTTCAAAATCGTATTGTGAAAGATAGGCTTTGGTTTTCAATGTTCCCCCAGAACCTAGTTGCTTGTTGTGATTTATCAGAAGGTTCGTCCTGCTGGTCTGCCCACCTTCCGTATCATCAATGGAACCAAACCTGCTTATTAAACCTTGGTCAACCGCACGTTGCGGAATTTGACCAGAGGCGTCCCATTTACTTTGAAAATGAGACGCCGTTAGCAGTAACTCTTGATCACCCAGTAATTGATACCTGTATCTACCCAAAATATTAATACGGTTAAAGTTCTGTGGGGACTCCACGGGCCCATCCGTAAGATATAGTTCCGATGCCACATAAGCGCTGCTGTTTCCCTCATTCAATACGTTGAACATGCCTAAAAGGCGTTGTGTATTAAACTGACCCAACTCCAAGGATACCAGATTTTCATCAAGCGACTTTCGCAATCTCAGATCTACATAGCCTGCCGTATTAAAATTACCTTGGTCCCCGTAATAAGGTCCTTTTCCAAAATTTATGTTTTCTATGGTCTCCGGAATCACAAAATGTAGGTCCGCATACCCTTGTCCGTGTGCATGAGACACCATATTCACGGGCAACCCGTCTACGCTCAATGCGATGTCTGTGCCATGATCGATATCAAAACCCCTCAAGAAAATCTGTTCCGCTTTGCCCCCACCGGCATGTTGACCGATGATTAGTCCTGGGACTTTTCGTAAGATTTCTTGGGAAGATTTAACTGGATTTGTCTTTAAGTCCATAGCTGCTATACGACTCAAGGCATCTACTTTGGACACTAGTACTACCTGGTCTAAAGAAATAGAAGATTCCTCCATGGTCACTGATATCGGTACTTGAAAATCTTGCTCCAAAACTTGAACAAGTTTCGTAGCGTAACCTAATCTTGAAAAATAAATAGAGTCGTTCCTTGTGGTATTTGTCAACAGAAAAGAACCGCGATAGTCAGAATGGCTATGCTGACCGGTATTTTTATTGAAAATACCAACATCCATTAGGGGAGCGCCATTTTCATCGGTAATTGTTCCTTTGAGGTTTTGTCCTTGAATGACGGCTGTGCCCAACAGTGCCATTATCATTATCATAAATTTCATTTGAAAATATTAGATTGGAATTCTTTGTTTTTTTACCTACGAAGTTTTTGTGAATAGGTTTGATTTTTCCGGAATTGTAACAAATCCCTCTTACTTTTGTCTAACAACTAGACTTATGGACATAGCCTTATTGATTATTGGATTTATTTTTATGCTAATTGGCATTCTGGGAAGCTTTTTACCTGTTTTACCCGGGCCCCCAATAAGTTGGCTAGGGTTATTGCTCCTCCATCTTACAAAGGCCATTCCCGATAATTGGTGGGTATTAGGTGTAACCCTTGCAGTTGCGTTAGTAGTTTTTGCTTTGGACTATATTATTCCAGCAATAGGCACCAAAAAATTTGGAGGTACAAAAGCGGGTATGATCGGAACGACTATAGGACTGTTGGTCGCCATATTTTTTCCGATTCTTGGCCCATTAGGGATTATCATCTGGCCTTTTGTTGGCGCACTTGCGGGAGAATTGCTAAACAAAGCCGATAAAAAAACCGCCGCAAAGGCTGCATTCGGTTCTTTTCTAGGTTTTTTAACGGGAACTTTTTTAAAATTTATGGTTTCAATCGTTTTTCTAGGTCTCTTTATTACAACGGCTTGGGAGTACAAAGAAGCCTTATTCCCATATTTTTAAATAACCTCTTATAAACGCACAAGGATTTAACAAAAGTACAGCAGTCATTTACGGACTACCACTATTGGTAATCTTAATATCCATTGCATTAACTTTTAGTCCATTGGTCGCTTCTAATTCGTATCTGGCCACCGGTATTATATACGACTTAACCTTAACTGCACCAATCCTATTTTTATGCTTATCAAGAAAAAGTAAGATCTCTAAGCTGAAAGTAGTTCCGTTCTTTATAATTGGAACCTTAATTGCTTCGTACTTCATACCAAAAAATAATCAGGGGCATTTACACCTAATTATTACCTACTTGGTACCCGTGTTGGAGTTATCCCTGTTCACTTTTATACTCATTAAACTTCGAAAAGCTTATAAGGTATTTCGCAAGAATTCTAATGCGTCTATTGATTTTCTTGCCCTCAGCAGAAAGAGTATTTCGGAGTTTTTTGGGGAATCCAGGTTTTCAAATTTCCTTTCTTCTGAAATAACCATGTTTTACTACGCCTTTTTCTCCTGGAAACCAAGAAAAAGGACTCGGTTGGAGTTTACAAACTACAAGGAGAACGCCAGTATGGCCTTGGGCTTATCTTTCTTAATGCTTATAGGTATAGAAACCTACGCCTTTCATGTTTTATTGGCCAAATGGAACACGAATGTGGCCTGGATTTTCACTGCCGTAAGTATTTATAGTGCTTTCATGGTAATAGGACATATAAAGGCCTTGCTTCAAAGACCTTCTGTTTTGACCAAAGAAAAATTGACCTTAAAAAATGGGCTTCTTGCAGATGTGACAATTAACCTCAATGAAATTGATTTTGTAGAGGTCTTTACCAAGGAACTGATTGCTACCAAGGACATAAAAATCGGTAATTTGGGAATTCAAAAAGAAAGTACCGATCACAATATTGCTATTCACTTCAGGACTCCGCAAACCATTGTAAAAGTTTATGGACAAACGAATACTTGTGATGTCCTTTTAATACATACGGATAATAGGGTAAATTTTGTAACTGCTTTAAACGGCAAATTGGATAACCTTATGTCTCCCAATTAGCTCATCCAAATTACTTTTTTTTGAATAGGGGTTCTTGTTTGTTCCAAGAGTTCTCCATCATAATAGCCCATGTAAAAGAAACCTAAACATTTTTCACCCTCTTCCATAGGTAGAAATTCGCCCATGTATTTGATAAGGCCAGGAGAACTCCAATAACAACCAATACCCAATTCCGTACAACAGAGCCACATATTTTGAACGGCCATAGCGGTAGCCGCAATTTCTTCCCATTCCGGGATACCATCCAAACGATCTCGCTGCATGCAAATCGCTATAATAGCAGCTGCTTTTTTAGGATTTTCAATAAGTTTTTTTGCTTTTATTTGCTTCGGTTTAGGAGTAATATCTATGTATGTATTCGATAAAAACTCACCCAACTCCGCCTTTTTTTCTCCCTGTAAGATTTTAAACCGCCAAGGTTCTGTTTTTTTATGGTTGGGTGCCCAGTTGGCTGCTTCGAGAATTCTCTCGATATCTACCTTTGCAATTGGTTTTTCATTATACTGAACAGGAAATACGGAACGACGTTTCTTTATTAAATTAAATATCATAGCGAGTAATTTATGTTGAAGATCTATCTAAAAGTAAATCCATACAATTTTTTAATACGGGATTAGCGTTTTCCTTCCTCCAGATTACTGAAAGTAAGGCTCGTTGTTTTATAGCCCTTAGTTCTACGAATTTTATCTTCATTTGAAATCCCGCCTGTAATGCCGTTGGGACGATGGCAATACCCAAGTTATTCTCTACCAGCTTAAATATGGTATGTGCATGTACCGATTTATGGGATACTTTAGGCACAAAACCGGCATCCGAGCAAATACTCATTATAGTTTCAAAATAATGAGGACTATATTCCTGACTAAAAAGTATAAAATTATCCTCTGAAAACTGGTGCATCCCTCTATAATCCCTAGTAAGCAAAGGATAGCTCTCTGGCAGCACTAAAGAAAAAGTATCCTCAAAAATAGTTTGCATATGCAATGCTACAGGAACTCTTGCCAATCGCACAAAACCAATATCCAGTTCATTCTTTAAAACGGCATCTACTTGATCTAAGTTGGCGCGTTCCTCCAAAGAAGTCCTTATCTTAGGGTACCTATCCCGTAAGTCCACAAGTAAATTTGGGATTACATTTTGCATTGCGGAGCCAAGGAATCCAATCCTTATTTCACCAGTATCTCCCTTCCCGATCAATTGTAACTGCCGTCTAGTCTCTTTTAATTGTTTTAATATTGTTTCTGTTTGAGATTTTAAGTAGTGACCGGCAGGTGTAAGTGCCACTTTCTTTTTATCCCTCACAAAGAGTCGCACCTCCAATAGGTCTTCCATCTGTTTTATTTGTCTACTCAAACCAGGTTGAGAAATAAACAATTTTTCCGCAGCCTTTCTAAAGTGTAATTCTCCGGCGACCGCAAGGAAATAGGTGAGATGCCGTAGCTCAATTTGAGAACCCATAGTTATTGATTGTATACAAAAATAGTATTGGTTATTATCAAACTTAATGAATAGTTTTATGGAACCAAAATAAAAACTATGGTCAGCACACCAAAAACATTTAGATTAGGAGAAGATTGGCTTACCACAAGTAGTGCACTGAGTATAGCAAAGGGGAATACGGACTTAACTATTACTCAAAAAACAAGAGATAAAGTAATTACCAGTTGGGGAATTGTTCAAACCATTGTTGACAAAGGCCATCCCGTTTATGGCATCAATACGGGTTTTGGACCACTTTGCACCACCAAAATATCTAAACCCGAAACCAATATTCTACAAACGAATATTCTTAAAAGTCATAGTGTTGGTGTTGGCGACCCTATTTCGGAAGATATTGCTAAATTAATGTTGATTCTTAAAGCACATTCCTTAGCTAAAGGGTTTTCCGGGGTAGCAGAGACCACCTTAAGAAGAATCGTTTGGCATATTGAAAATGACGCTATTCCAGTGGTACCGTCCCAAGGTTCTGTAGGTGCATCAGGTGATTTAGCTCCCCTCTCACACTTGTTCTTACCATTAATTGGCTTGGGAAAAGTTAAATACAAAAACCACATCATTTCAACTGCAACGCTATTCGAAAAAACCGATCTAGAAGCTTTGAAATTAGGTCCAAAAGAAGGTTTGGCACTCATAAACGGAACCCAATTTATAGCTGCACACGCTGTAAAAGTGGTTTCGGAATTTCATTCCGTTCTTTCTCAAGCCGACATTATAGGTGCAATGATGATTGAGGGATTACAGGGATCCGTAAAACCATTTTATAATGAGCTGCACGCCTTACGGCCTTTTAAAGGAAATATTCATGTAGCAAAAAGGGTGAAACGCCTCCTAAAAGGTTCAGAAATTATGGAAGACCATATTGACTGTGAGCGGGTACAAGACCCATACTCACTTCGTTGTATTCCACAAGTTCATGGTGCTTCTCGCAACGCTTGGCTGCATCTAAAGGAGTTGTTGGAAGTAGAATTAAATTCAGTTACGGATAATCCTGTTATTATAGATGAAGAGCTTACGATTAGTGGAGGTAATTTTCATGGGCAACCTTTGGCCATGGCACTTGATTATGCTTGTTTAGCAGCGGCCGAAATTGGAAATATTTCCGATAGACGGATTTATTTGGCATTGGAAGGCAATAGCCCAGGAGTTCCAAAATTATTAATGAAAGACACAGGAATAAATTCTGGCTACATGATTCTGCAATACACCACCGCTGCTTTGGCCAGCGAAAATAAAGGTTTATGTTTTCCTTCTAGTGCAGATAGCATCCCTACTTCTTTGGGACAAGAGGATCATGTAAGTATGGGTTCTATTGGCGGTAGAAAAGCATTACAGGTTATTGGAAATGTTGAAAAAATATTAGCTATTGAATTATTGACTGCTGGGCAAGCTTTCGAGTTTAGAAAACCAATGAAATCAGGTGTGTTTTTAGACGAAGTACATAAAGAACTACGGAAAAACGTTGCCTTTGCTGACAAAGACCGTGTCTTTTCGGAGGATATTGAAAAAGGAATAGAAATGATAAAGAACAAAACTATTATCAAAGTTATAGAAGGTATTAGTTCAAAAAAAGGAATAGCTTTAAAGACCAAGCATTCAGATTTATTCGAGAACTATTAATATGGAAACACTGATACTTATTGGCCCTTTCAAACAACTCCTAACCATGGCCGGAATATCCCTTAAAGGAGCTATTTCCGATGACCAGCTAACAATCATAGAAGGTGCCGGCGTTTTAATCGAAAACGGCAAAATAAAATCCGTTGGAAAATTCAGTGATTTACTAAAAAACAACGAGAGTGTTTCCCTACATGAATTCAAAGGAGACCATGTTTGTCTTCCGGGCTTTATCGATGCCCACACACATATTTGCTTTGGCGGGTCCCGAGCCAATGATTACGCGATGCGAAATGCAGGAAAAACCTATTTAGAAATTGCCAAAGCGGGTGGCGGTATTTGGGATACGGTTACCCAAACCAGAAAAGCCAGCAAAGAAGAGTTAATAAAAAAAACAATCAAATTAGCCAACCGCCATCTGAGAAATGGCGTAACAACGTTAGAGGTAAAAAGTGGTTATGGCCTTTCTGTAGAAGCGGAATTAAAAATGCTTCGTGCAATTAAAATGGCAAACGCATCCGTTTCTTCGGATTTGATTTCTACCTGTCTTGCCGCTCATATGCTCCCAAGAGATTATTCAGGAAATGAAGAGGCCTATTTGAATGAAATTAGCACTCTATTATTTCCAAAATTAAAAGAAGAGAATCTTACAAATCGTATTGATGCCTTTATAGAGGAAAGCGCTTTTTCCAGTGAACAAATTAATCCGTACTTTAAAAAAGCAAACGAAATGGGTTTTGATATCACAGTACATGCCGACCAATTTTCAACGGGCGGAAGTCAGGTAGCTATAGATTTTGATGCCATAAGTGCCGACCATTTAGAAGCAAGTACAGAAAAAGAAATAAAAGCTTTATCAAAAAGTAATGTCATCTCAATAGCTTTACCAGGGGCTTCCATTGGTCTTGGGTGCGCATTTACCC
>JBARUM010000516.1:0-2244 GCA_049645725.1 Maribacter sp. | reverse complement strand
TCTATTGCCAAGTCAACCTCTCCTTTTCGGTAATGTAATGAAGCTAAGTTGGAAAGAATCAATGCAACATCTTCATCTTTTTTTTCACGAATAAAGTAGGGCAGAGTCATTTCATAGTAATAAAATGCAGAATCTAGGTTATCATCAATCTGATATGTGCCACCTATTCCATAAAAGCTTTTGTTCAAATGAGTTGAATCATTTATAGCTTTAGATAATTTTATTATCTGCCGATAATAGTTTCGAGCAACTTTAGTTTCTTGCAAGAAGAAAAACACAGATGCAATGCCAAGATTTGACTTCATTAAATAAAGCGTATCATCTTCAGATTCTGCTTTGTCTTTTATAAAATTAAAAATAGCTACAGCCGAATCGTATTGTGATTCGGCTTTTAGCTCCTCCGCTTTTACAATTAGATCCTCAAATGTTTTCTTAGGCTCAAAGCGATTTTCTTGACCGAATAAATGATGTGTGGTCAATAATATTAAAAATGCTATAAATAAAAATCTCTTCACGCTATGAATTCAATTTCTATTCGGTGGTTTCACTGGAGGGTCTTCATCTGGATCATCTGGATCGGTTGGGTCAGTTGGATCATCTGGATCGGGCATTCGATATACAATAGCCATATTTTTGAACATCTGTCCATTGTACTGATTGACTTCAAATTTTCGCTTTTCCATAATGCTTATTTTGGTTAAAAATTAATACACATACGACTTGGCCTTTTGTGGCTTAGTCATGCCTAAAATAAGCAGAATGTATGAAGTAAGTAAATACCTATATATAGGTAGAATAAACTTTATATAATTTAGTCGCTTAAGTTTTCCTATTTACAATTTCTTAATACCTTTGCGCCCGGCAGAGGGGTGCGACCAGCTCCCGCTGAACTCCCCCAGGCTGGGAACAGAGCAAGGGTAGGCGGTTGTAGCGGTGCGACATCCCGATGCCTTTTTTTATCCCCTTCTTTATCGTATTATTACTTCCTAGATTTTTTGAATATGTCCGTTTATCTCGCAGAATTTGTGGGCACGGCCATTCTCATGTTTTTCGGGAATGGAATTAACGCTGCCACTACGCTTAATTTTTCGTATGCCAAAAATGCTGGTTGGATTGTTACTGCCGTAGGTTGGGGCTTGGCCGTTACTTTTGGTATTTATGCCGTAGGCGAGGTTAGCGGAGCACACATTAATCCCGCAGTAACATTATCATTGGCCATGGCGGGTGAGTTTGAATGGAATTTAGTTCCCGGTTATATCATAGCGCAAATTCTTGGCGCCATGTTGGGTGCCACTTTTACTTGGTTGCAGTATTTACCTCACTGGGGAAAAACGGAAGATCAAGGAGCTAAACTCGGAGTTTTTTGTACGGCAGGAGCCATTGATCAAACAGGAGCCAATTTAGTAAGTGAAATTTTGGGTACCATGGTGCTAATTTTTGGGTTGCTCATGATTGGTGCCAATCAATTTGTTGAAGGCCTTAATCCTTTGGTTGTAGGTGGGCTTATTGTTGTGATAGGCATGGCCCAAGGCGGATCTACGGGGTATGCAATAAATCCGGCTAGAGATTTTGGGCCTAGACTGGCGCATTTCCTACTTCCTATAAAAGGGAAAGGAAGCTCTAAATGGAATTATGCTTGGATTCCCATCCTCGGGCCAGTAATCGGGGGCGGACTTGGTGCTGGGCTTTACCAATTGGCTTTTAATAATGAGACAGGCATATTGACATGGTCTTGTATTGCAGCCAGTATTCTCATCATCATTTATGCTATAGCTGAAGAAGCCAAAAAAAACACGTAGACTAAATCCCCAAAAGCTTAGGGAATTCCCAAATAGGGAATTTAAATTAACCCAAACAGCCAATTTTGGCCATCTGCTGTGTTGGCACTTGCTTTGAAACTCACTCGGAAAACGAACAAGTTATTCTATGGCAACAGCATCATTGCACCAAGCAAATCGAGTTAGAAGAAGAAAGAACAATACGAAAAAGTATAACCCCTTTGTTCAACTCACCTTTTGCATTCTGATAGGCTTTATCTTAATACAAACCGTATTGTCGGTGCTAGAAGTTATCGGTTAAATTAGCCTCAGTCTGTTCTTCAACCATCCACATTTAAAGCTTTAACTGCTTTAGCAATGTGGAGTATATCGAATATCACGCAAGCCCAAGTATCCCATTAAATTCATTCCTTCCCAATTTGGGTCGATCAACAACCTAAAAATTAGCTCTACGGTCATTGAAGGC
>JBARUM010000515.1:0-5436 GCA_049645725.1 Maribacter sp. | reverse complement strand
TTTACTGCAGGTAATAGTTCCCCCGTGCGGTGCGACTAATTTGACAACGGCGTCTTCTTTTTCTAATGCCGTTTTCATGGTTTCAAAAGACTCCATATCAAAACCGTCCGCAATTAGAAAGGCGATTTTTCGAGTGGCGATACTATCGAACTTCGTGTTTGCTTGGCTAAGCTCGGGAGAAGATTCCAAATAGTTCTTTTTCTTTATCGGTTGAGATTTAGAATCATCGGCATCGGCTCCGATAGCTTGGTTGTAGGGTTTTTCGATTTCCTCGGGAATATTTAGACCTATTTTCCCAGAGACTTGTTCTGCCAAGCTCTTGTCTATTTGTGCAATTAACCAGAGCATTCGTTCCTGAATTGGCCTGTGCTCACACTTTCCTAATTCGAACGAATAAGCATCGACTACATGTTTCTTCTCCCAGGATGCAAGACTTCTGTAGAATAGTGCAGGTTGTGAAAAATGATCGTTAAAGCTTTCGCTTCTAGTTCGAATTTTTTCTGCGTCGATCCGTTCCTGATAGGACGCGAACCCTCCTTCATCAACGGTAGAGAGGTAGGGACAGCCCCCTCCGAGGGTATTCGGGAAATAAGCGGTTCTTCCGGTGGGGATATCCATCTGCATATGTCCGTCACGTTGATTGGTATGTGCTTGGATTACAGGTCTATTTATAGGTAGCTGGTGGAAGTTGTGGCTTCCCAACCGGGAAAGTTGCGTATCGCGGTACGATAAAAGCCTACCCTGTAAAAGTGGATCGTTCGTAAAATCGATTCCAGGAACAATGTTTCCTGGAAGAAAGGCGACTTGCTCGGTTTCGGCGAAAAAATTATCAGGATTCCGATCGAGAACCATTCTTCCGATAATCTGCACGGGAACGGTCTCCTCCGGAATCAATTTGGTCGCATCCAAAATATCGAAATCGAACTTGTGCTCATCCGCTTCAGGGATGATTTGCAATCCTAGTTCCCATTCGGGAAATTGACCTGCTTCGATTGCCTCCCAAAGGTCTCGTCGGTGAAAATCCGAGTCAGCCCCACTTATTTTAACTGCCTCGTCCCAAGTAACGGAATGCACGCCCAACTTCGGTTTCCAGTGGAATTTTACGAAATGAGCCTCTCCCTTATCGTTTAAAAGTCGAAAGGTATGTATCCCGAACCCTTCCATCATCCGCAGGCTTCTCGGAATTCCCCGGTCACTCATTACCCAAATATGGTTATGAAGTGTTTCGGTGGTCAACGAGATAAAATCATAAAAGGTATCGTGAGCGGACGCAGCCTGTGGAATTTCATTGTTCGGTTCCGGTTTGACCGAATGGATCAGATCAGGAAATTTCATGGCATCCTGAATGAAGAATATGGGCATGTTATTACCGACTAAGTCCCATGTACCCTCTTCCGTATAAAATTTTACTGCGAAACCCCGTACATCACGAGCAAGGTCGGTAGAGCCCTTCGAACCCGCAACAGTTGAAAACCGTACAAAAACAGGCGTTTTTCTGGAGGTATCGTTAAAGATTCCTGCTTTGGAGTACTCCCCGATAGATTCGTATAGTTCGAAATATCCATGCGCGGCGCTGCCCCGTGCATGAACGATACGTTCTGGAATTCGCTCATGGTCGAAATTATGTATCTTCTCGCGAAGTAAAAAATCTTCTAATAGGGTCGGGCCTCGTTCTCCTGCTTTAAGAGAATTGTTCGTATCGTTAACCTTTAAACCTTGTCGTGTCGTAAGTGGTTTATTCACAGCATCCATTTTGAACGGTTCAAGTTGTTCACTTTTTGTCGTGGATTTGCTATCGGCATTCTTACGCTTGTTTGACATGGCTATATTGTTTACGGTTTGGATTAGAATTTATGCTTTGGTCATGAAAGTAGGTCTTCGCAACTTCAAAATGTAGCGTTATCGGGTACAACTTTAACATAATTCCGTACAGCACATAAATATCTTGAAAGAGCCCAAAATATGCTATAGCCCTTTATGGATGAAAGCAGCTGAAATGGATGCTATAAAGTGTTGTACCTTTTGCGTTAAGTAAAGTGTAAGGGACTGACAGTCAAAACTTGGCACTATTAAATAACAAGGGAAGCATATCAAAGATTCGGCTTTGTCGGTTGCAAGCCTATCAACATTTCAAGTAATTATTCTTAGGGTTCCGTTTTCTTTTAACTAGATTTACCCTTTTTTAAAACAGATTGAAGTGACCGGCAATATAAGAAGACTTTACTTGAACATGCTCCCAGAATCTAAAGAGAGGGCGATATCCTGCCTATTGGTCGAATTCGACATATCGGACGCGGAAGTGGTAGAAAAAAACTGGATCTTAGGTCAACAAATTCCTGATCGCTATCAAGAAAAAACGGTAAGGATTTTTCAACGTGTGGTCCGAGAGGAATCCTTTATATAATAAGCTTCCCACTACTTTCACTTCAGAACTAAAATACATGAATTTTAGGGGACCAACGGTAAACGATCGCTAAAGCATGTTTTTTCTAAAAGCTGCTAGCCAAGATGCCTGTACTTCCAAGGTTTTAAATGTCAACGTTAGTTCGGCTTCTGTATTTCCAAACTTATACTAGAAAGGTTAAACGCGTATCCAAATTCGATAGCTAAGCAGTAGTGTTTAATACGTTTCAAACGACGGTGCTTTTAGGTATTGGGCAATGGTTCGGATAGGGTAGGGTGTAAGTACCAGGTTTCATTGGCTTCGAATCCTTAGCGGTATGGTGCGTTCGGGATTAAATGTTCTCGAATTTTTTCCTGAGACGGTAGTTTTCGAATCTCAATCCTTGAGCAATGCTTAGCATTCCAATGAATATAGGCCATATTTGTAAAATCCGTTAGACAATCCTGCATGGGCCACTCTCCCCATTTTGAATAGTAGTAATTTGAGTTTGCCACAATGGCCTCAAGATGGTTAAGTGGTGGAACGTAAATTGGATGTTGCTGGTGGTAGACCACGGCAGCGTTTAAGAAGAACGGAATCGAGAGTTGTTCCGCAGTCTTTGCAAAATCGGTGTCCTCCCCACCATATCCGACAAAATTTTCATCGAACCCACCAATC
Organism: Maribacter sp.; assembly: GCA_049645725.1. Classification (GTDB taxonomy): domain Bacteria; phylum Bacteroidota; class Bacteroidia; order Flavobacteriales; family Flavobacteriaceae; genus Maribacter. The sequence continues at coordinate 2,375 of JBARUM010000515.1, read as the reverse complement.
CTCTCGTAGCTTGTTTTGGATATCCCAAAACAAAGGCTCCAAAAAAGTTCATAACAGGTCTCTTTTCGGAGGGAACAAACCTTAGGTCTAGCAGGATGGAGAACGCTTCGAGATAAAAGCATGTCCCATGGTAAACAATCCACAGTTTTTCCGAGCATGTAGCGGGGGAGTCCCATGACTAGACCGTTTGTACTATTCAAATCAGCTTCCATTGTTTGATAGAATCCTTCAGAAGGAATACAATCTACATCAAGAAAGATGAAATTTTTATTATCGGCGTATTTCGCACCTAGGTTCCTCGCCGCTGCAATGGGCATCAAGGTCCATTCTTCGGGATATGTCATCAAGGCTATGGGGTAATCCAAGTTTTTGGGCAAATCTATGTCCGAACCTAAATTAACCACAATTACCTCCGCTGGTGGAACGCTCTGTTTATTCAAGCCAATCAAAGTATTGCGTAAGTTCAGCTCCCTATTATAATGCGTAATGACTACACTGCTGTTATTCATAGAATTATTTGGAATTTATTTCATTGGTTCAATTCTGCTAACAGGCGTTCTTATTGGTCGTATTTTCCATATCCGCCGCTATGTACGACCAGAATTTGCCTTTTGAAAGCATCGTACAAAAATCTAAAAGCTTCTCGATTTCAACGGCAGGAGCTTGGTTGAGCGAAACGGAGGAATACCGTAAAACGGCCTCTTCCACCGAACCGTATTTTGATAGCGGAAGGGCCCATCCATTCCTAAAGAGATTATTAGCCATACTTATATGTTCCCTATAGTAACGGTGTTCTTCGATCGCCAGAAACGTTTTACCAGAATTCAGGATTTCCGAGGTAGTATTGGATCCGCAAGAGGCGAGAATGATATTGGCGTGGACTATGAACGATCTAGTGGAAGGGACGATTCCAAGGGTAATGACCTCATTGTTCCCATATTTGAAACTTCCGGGACCTAATGCGTATATATTGAATTGTTCTTTGAGTTTGCCAAAATTTATAGGTCTCGATTCCCCAAAACCTGTTATATAAAGGAGATCCGGTTTCCCGTTAGCTAGAAATTCCGAAGGCTTGGGTGAAATCTGGTTTTGGCGTATAAATTTGGAGATAAATCCAAGATACACCGTTTTTTTCCTCACCCATCCCGGAGTGTTTTCAAGTTCCATGCTTACAGGAAAGTAGGCCAATAGAAAGGTAGCTCCCTCAAAGGCATTTAGGTGGGCAAAATCGTTTCGATCACCCTGCAGGCGGACATAGGCATAAGGTACAGAACTCACCCTGCATAACATCGCTATCTCAACACTCACGTCAACGATCATCAGTCTGATATCCCTTTTCAAAATTTCCCCAAGTATGCGATGGCTCCTTCTTGTTATTTTGGACAATCCAATTGGAGCGGAGTGACGGGCGTTGGGTGTCGGGTATCGGTTCCGATTGAATTCTTGGCCATTTGTGTTTTCATCCGGCAAGCGAACCACGTCGACCTCTTTTTGAAATGTAAAGTCACTGTCCGTGAAAACGGTCATTTCCTTTCTTAGGAACGAAGCCAAGATCTGGGCATAATTGCAATGTCCAGAACCGTGACCATGTGCATAATATCCAATCATAGTTTTGATTCTTTCATATATTCGTCATCACAGGAGATTTCATTATAGATACGGACATAGGCATCGACCATCAATTCATGTGAGCAGAAGTTTACGGCCCTTAAGCGACAGTAATGTCTATTCAATTTTTTTGTACGATATATGGCCTTTATAAATTTATATAAACACCCCTGTTCCACAATCGTTCCGCAATCCTGAGTAAGAATCTCTTTTGCCGCACCACTATCGAAAGCTACTACCGGCGTTCCACAACTTAGGGATTCCGCTAAGGTGAGTCCATATGGTTCGGACCAAGTGCTTGTAAATAGAAAGGCGCTAGCATTACAAAGTAAATCGTTTATCTGAGCTTGGTGCAAATGACCGGCATATTCTATATTACCTGCTGTCAAAAGAGGGGACACGTACTCATTAAAATAGTCGTCATTACTGATTGGTCCAGCTAGAATTAGTTTGTGTTGGGATTTAATGGCAGCTTCGATGGCAAGATGGGTTCCCTTTTCCTTACATATGCGACCGTACCAGAATAGGTAGTCCCCTTCGGGATCAGCGTTAAAACGCCATTTACGGATATCGATTCCATTATACACTACTTCTGCGCCTTCTATTATGGAATTCCAAGTACGCCTCAGACTTTTACTGACCATAACAAATCTGTGATTATCGCAGGGGAAACGATTTTCCGCTCCTAAACTTAAATACTCGAAAATGGGGGTGTGAATGGTCGTAATTAAGGGTAAGACTGCAAAATTTCCGATGAGCATTGGGAG
>JBARUM010000514.1:0-3104 GCA_049645725.1 Maribacter sp. | reverse complement strand
TTTTCCTGTGGGATTGATATTGGCACCGGTCCCAAACTTTTTTGCATTGGCTATGGCTACCAAAATCACCTTCTCTTTTATGGTTTTATCATTGGCGGCTACCGTTACAGCAAATGGATATTTACTGGTAGTCAAGGTAGGTATGGCCTGTAGTAAATACCCCAATTTTCCACGAATATCAGATTCCTCATAGTTTTTGATCAGGGCCGCATTTACCCCAAAATCGGAAATATGTAAACAGGTTTGATTTCCAACTTCTAGGATATCCACAGCTAAAAATTCATCCCCCATGGCTATTTGCAACTGGGTATCCAAATCCTCGGGTATGTTTAAGTTTAAAGCCAGACCGTTGGCAGAGCCACTAGGAAAAAGTCCAATTAAAAGATCACGTTTCTTAATGGCATCGGCCACTTCTCGAATGGTTCCGTCACCCCCTGCAATAAAAATCCGTGAGAAATCATCCGCATCCAAAAGAGAAAGAATCTTCGCCTTATCGTCTTTACCAGTGGTTCTATAAACTTCTAGCCCAAAGTTATTTTTATTCGCCATCTGCCGCACTGCATCTTCAATATGTTCCTTATCCCTGTCCCCTGCAATAGGATTTAGGACCAGCAGTATTTTATTTTTCATATAGACCCACTATTTTACCCAAAATTAAGTATTTTCCAAACCGATGATTACCCCTAAAAAATGAAATTAGACCTACAATTATATCGAGGTTATGCCAATGACACTGAAATCGTGGTCTTTGGGCACGTTTTTGAATCTTGGGGACCCAGTAATTACGAAATTGACCGCAACGGTTTCTACCATATTCTCGCTCTATGGAACATGTTCAGCATACGCCCCTTGAAAAATATAGAAGTAGAGTTTCGATTTAGGGACTTAAAAATAACCAGTAATACCAATGCGAATGGCTACTTCAGCTTCAACTTACCCTATGATTTTCAATTAACACCAGGGTGGCATAGCTACGAAGTGGTCTGTAAACTTGAAGGACATCAGTTCGGCATTATCGAAAAGGCGGAATTTAGGAAACCCTACGAAACAGGTTTGACCATTATTTCTGATATTGACGATACCTTCCTCATTTCCCACAGTGGTAATATTTGGAAAAAATTATATGTGCTGTTGACCCGTAACGTTAACCAACGTAAAACCTTTGAAGAAGTGGAGGCCCATTATAAAGCCTTGGAAAACAATCCGAAAAACAAGGATTCACCCAATTCCTTTTTCTTTGTATCCAGCAGTGAATGGAACCTCTATTACTTTATCGTGCAATTTTCCATACTGCAAAAACTACCTAAAGCAGTTCTTAAACTCAAGGCCCTTAAAACAAGAGTATTTGATTTTTTAAAAACAGGAGGTGGAAATCATGACCATAAATATGATAAAATAGAAAGTATCATTTCCTTTTATCCGGATTCACAATATGTACTGTTAGGGGACGATTCTCAAAAAGATGCCAATATCTACGAACGTATCTGTACGAAATTCCCAAAAAATATCAAGGCGGTTTATATACGGCAAGTTTCAAAACATCCTAAACCTACCATACTGGAAAAGATAAGACATATTCAAGACCGAAATATTGAAACCTGCTACTTTACCAATAGTTCAGAAGCTATTGCCCATTCAAAACGAATAGGACTTATTAAACCCGATTAAAGATGTAACAAGGCCAAGGCATCCTCAGTTTTGCCTGCATCTATCCATTTTTGGGCCAATTTATGCTTCTCAGTGACCGTATCACTGATTTCTAAGAGTGCTCTTACATCTGGATGTTCAGCAATACGGTTGATGGTTTCCTGAGAAGGAACAACCTCTAAATTGCCTAAACGTCCTAAATTATTTCCTGTCAGGACCTTACTATCTTGCACTGCTTTGGGTAGCCTATCCACTCCAATTCCTTTGGTGCGAATAGGTTTTGGAATTTCAAAAAGCGCATCGCCATTTGCCCGGCAATACCAATTACCGCCCATACGGGCTACCAAATCCAACTTAGGCGTATCCAAATTTCCTTCTTTATCCAAAAAGGCTTCGTTGACATGAATCTTAACCACTTTGGCCAACACCAAATTTCCGGCTCCGCCTTCATCTCCCAAAGAAATTACTTGATCCACGACACATTTAAAAGCCACTGGAGCCTCCCCTACTCGGGGTGGTTTTACGTTATCACTGGGGACTTGGGTAAATCCGGCTTTTACAAATTCATTGACCCCATGGGCATATTCTGTACTTGACAATGACATTTGTTCCACCATATCATAATTCACGATATTGATGACGGTTTCTTTAACCTCCAATACATTGTCCAAAGTATGCTTGGTGGTATTATCCCTTCCTCTTCTGGAAGGAGAAAAGACCATTATGGGCGGATTGACGCTGAATAGATTGAAATAGCTAAACGGACTCAAATTTACGTTCCCGTCTTTATCTATGGTACTTGCAAAACAAATAGGTCTTGGCGCCACGGCAGATAACAAATAGCCGTGTAGCTCTTGCTGTGAAATAGAAGTTGGGTCGATGGATTTTATGTTCGTTTGCTTTTTCATTAGTTACTTTTAATATTTTTAGGAGCTTTCTTTAATTATTTACTAGGTAAGATAGTACCGCTTACCTCTCCAAACCCGACGCGTATTCCTTCTTTTTCCGCATGACCGCGTAGGATTACCTTATCATGGTCCTCAATAAACCTACGTTCACTTCCATCATTCATTTCAACCGATTTTTTACCACCCCATGAAATCTCCAACATGGAGCCATAGGAAGATGCATCCTTTCCGGATATCGTTCCCGATGCCATGACATCACCTACGTTTACATTGCACCCATTAATGGTATGATGCGCCAATTGCTGCAACATGTTCCAATACATGTATTTGAAATTAGAGTTGCTGACCACCTTCTCTGCAGAACCTTTGGGTTGAATACCCACTTCCAACTGAATATCGTAGTTGTATTCCCCCTCAAATTCTAAATAGGACAACACCTTCGGGTCTTGTTCTGGTCCCGATACCTTAAAAGGTTCCAAGGCTTCCATGGTGACTATCCATGGTGACATGGAAGAAGCAAAACTTTTCCCCAAAAACGGACCTAAAGGT
>JBARUM010000513.1:0-2401 GCA_049645725.1 Maribacter sp. | reverse complement strand
GAAAATTCTTCTAAATTTTCGAGCAGATGCACATTTAATCAAGGTCCTAGGAGAACAACTTATAGGTTCGGAAAAAGTTGGGATTCTTGAACTTATCAAGAACGCTATTGATGCAGGGGCGTCCTATTGCAAAGTTCGACTGGAAAAAATTCAAAACTTGCGAGATGTCGATACTTCAGAGTATGATTTTCCAAAACTAAATGGGCCAGTTATAATAATTGAGGACGATGGCGCGGGAATGAATCGCGAAATCATTGAAAATGGTTGGCTTAGACCAGCATCCACACTTAAAACTAACATTAAGGAAAGAATACGCAAAGAAAGAAAAAAAGCAGAAGCTGATGGGAAACTTGGAACTTATGATACCCTTATAGAACAAATTAAAAAAGACAATAAAGGTAGAATACCCCTAGGGGAAAAAGGTGTAGGCCGATTTGCTACTCATAGATTAGGAAAAAACTTAATAATTAAGACGAAACCAGCAAATTCAGATTTTGAATATCTTCTTTCTGTAAGTTGGGATTCTTTCGATAACTTTTCAAACGAAAATGTTGATTTGGATTCCATTGGAGTTGAATTGACACGTCAACCGCCCTCCAGGGATTATGGTGAAACAGATTCTGGAACACAGTTGATAATTTTTGGGGGAAGGGAAGGATTTGTTTGGGATGAAAATAAAATTCGGGATATTAATAAATCTATTTTAAGGCTCAATTCCCCGAACCCAAATCCAAAACTCATAGAGACTTCGTTTAGAGCTTTTTTAGAATGTCCTCAAATTGATGACTTGGAAAACCAAGAAGTCTATGAAAAATTTGAACCTACTTTTAGTTTACAAGCTTTGGTCGGCTCGAATGGAGTAATAGATGATTACACTCTGAAATTTGCGCCACCTAAGTCAGTGCCACTTGCTAAGGAAACCTGGTCAGATAAGAATTATGATTTAAAAAAGTCCTCTCCTCACTGGAGAAATTTGGATGGCAGTATTCGTCAGCCAGAATGTGGATCTTTCTATATTAATTTAAATGCCTGGTATAGAAAAAAGCCATGGATTGAAGGGCCGGAAGCAAGCGAAATGATTGAGTATTTGTATAACTACGGTGGTATATCTATTTATCGGGATAATACAATTATTTTCCCGGCCGAGTCAGGTACAAAGAATGACTGGCTTAATCTATCCAAACGACACATTAAACAAGGGTTTCGCATATCATACTACAATATAATTGGGAACATTGAAATTGACCAATCACAGAACATTGATTTAATAGATAAAACTAATCGCGAAGGTATGATTGAAAATCAGGCCTTTAAGGATTTAGCGGTTTTGGTTGAAACGGTTATCCAGAATATTGTCGAAACTAAATATATAGCGAAAAGGGATGAACACACCAACTTAACAAAAGGTCTTACCAGAGATCCGAAAAAACTAAGCTCGATTGCAAAACAAAATTCTGTAATTCTTGAAGGAATCAAAGAGAACTATCCAATTGAGCAAGATCCTTGGAGCATATTACACCAATTAGGAAAAACTGTCGAAGAACGCAAGGGTGGATTAATTAACCTAGATTTTTCAATAAAAAATCTAAAAAAGAGTATTGATATAATTGAGGATGTTCAAGAGAGGTTGACCGAACATGCTGGATTTGGGATAGCCGCCGCTGTCTCAATACATGAAATAACAAAAATCACTGCCAATTTTTATAACGGTATAACCAAGCTAATTAAAGCAGGGCAAGCAGATAAAGTGAAATTAGAAGAATTGAAAAGCGCCTCTGCATCATTAAAATCTGAATTGAAGCGTTTAAGCCCGCTCCGAGCTATAAGAAATGAAAATCGTCGCGAATTCAAAATCAGCCAATCTATTAAATACGCTTTTGAATTGTTTAAGCATAAGTTGGATAAAGAGAATATTACCTTTTCTTTCAATTTAGATGAAGATTTTCAAGTATATGCTAGATATTCGACATTAAACCAAGTTCTAGGTAATTTGTTCGACAATAGTCTTTATTGGATACTGGCCTCTGATAATAAAACAAGAAAAATAAGAATTGAACTCAATAAAAAATACCGAACTCTCATTTTCGCAGATTCGGGTTCAGGAATAGACAATACGATAAAACCTTATTTATTCGAGCCGGGGTATAGTTTAAAAATACCACCAAGTGGACTAGGATTATATATCTGTAAGTCTTATATGAATTCTATGGATGGTAACATTCATGAAACTACAACTAGAGAAAGACTAAAACCATTTGAAGGAGCTCAATTTACTATTGAATTTGAGAGAGTTCCACAATTTAAAGAAAATGCTTGATGAAGCACTCTATTTGTATTATTGACGATGCTATTCCTACCACGGGATTTCCAGAATTCATTGACGGAACTAAACGATTAGACC
>JBARUM010000512.1:0-4391 GCA_049645725.1 Maribacter sp. | reverse complement strand
GGTCTACAACGTAAATATAATCCCTTATACAAGTACCATCCGAGGTGGGGTAATCATCCCCAAAAACTGAAAGTTGGGTTCGCATTCCTATTCCCGTCTGGGTAATGAAGGGTACTAAATTCTGTGGAACTCCTTTTGGAAGCTCACCAATTTCCGTACTTGGATGTGCACCCATAGGATTAAAATATCTTAAAGCTATCGCATTAAGACTTGGCGTTACCTTACAAGTGTCCGCGATAATTTCCTCTCCCATTTGCTTCGTATTTCCGTAAGGCGATTCAGCAACTTTTACTGGAGCGTCCTCTGTAATAGGCATTTTATCTGCTTGGCCGTAAACCGTGCAAGAAGAGCTAAATATAAAATTAGCTTGATCTTTTTTGCAAAGTTGCTTTAAGATATAAACCAATGTCCCTATATTATTTTCATAATATAAAAGAGGTTTTTCTACACTTTCCCCTACAGCTTTTGAAGCTGCAAAATGAACAACACCTTTAATATCCTTATGTCTTTTAAAAAAATCTTGGACCTTATCTTTTTCTTTTAAATCCAGCTTTTCAAAACTTGGCTTTTTACCGGTTATAGCCTCAATGCCGTTAAGCACAGTTTCATCCGCATTGGAACAGTCATCAATAATCACCACTGCGAAACCCTTGTTCTGAAGTTCAACTACCGTATGAGAACCAATAAAACCTAAACCTCCTGTTACCAGTACTTTCATCTATATTTTTTCTTATTTGGCACGAATTTATACCAATCTATTGATTAGCCATTTACAAAATCGACAACCATAGTCGTAATATGGTCTATCTGCTCATCATCCAACTCGGTATGCATGGGTAATGATATAACTTCTTGTACTAATTGGTTTGTAATTGGGAAGTCTTCTTCCTTGTATCTGGAATCTAAATATGCTTTTTGTCGATGTAGGGGTATAGGGTAATACACGCCGCACGGTATTTCATTCTTATTTAGAAATTTAACCAATTCGTCTCTTTTTCCATTGGTAATACGGAGGGTATATTGATGAAAAACATGACAATCGCAAACATCGCATATACCATTGCAACCATTAACTGTTTTGGGTGTTACAATATACGCCTGTCCCTCAAAGGCTATAGAGTATTTCCTTGCTGCATTTCGTCTTGCTTCACAGTAACTATCCAATTTTGGCAACTTAGCAAGCAAAACACTAGCCTGTATAGAATCCAATCTGGAATTTACCCCAACAACATCATGATGGTATCTTTCGTACATACCATGGTTAACGATTCCGCGAAGGGTATGGGCCAAGTCGTCATCATTCGTGAAAATTGCACCTCCATCTCCATAACAACCTAGATTCTTTGATGGAAAAAATGAAGTGGCGCCAACATGTCCCATAGTTCCGGCCATACTTTTTTTTCCCGTTTGGGATAAATGCTTTGCACCAATAGCTTGTGCATTATCCTCAATTACAAAAAGATTATGCCTATTCGCAATTTCTAAAATAGTGTCCATATCTGCGCACTGTCCAAATAAATGAACGGGGACAATTGCTTTCGTTTTTGGCGTAATCGCTTTTTCAATAGCTTCCACATTAATGTTAAAGGTCTCTGAATCAACATCTACCAAAACAGGTGTAAGTTGCAATAGAGCAATTACCTCTACAGTAGCCGCAAAAGTAAAATCTGCTGTAATTACCTCATCACCTGGTTTTAACCCAAGACCCATCATAGCGATTTGAAGCGCATCTGTTCCGTTAGCACAAGGTATCACATGCTTAACGCCCAAATAGTACTCCAAATCTTTTTGAAAAGCATGCACTTCGGGTCCATTTATAAAGGCTGAGGTTTCTAAAATTCGTGAGATAGAAGCATTTACTTGCTCCTTTATTTCCTGGTACTGACCTCCAAGGTCTACCATTTGGATTTTTTTCATCATTAAGGATTACTTGATATTAAAACAAAAATACGAAACACTCCACAATGATTTTCTGGAAAGAAACGTAATTTAGCCACAAATACTTCAGTTTGCCAATAATTTACAATTTTGTCGTTTCCGTAACATGGCTGTTTTTAAAATTGGCGGCTTTAGTAAATCCAAAACTTTCCCTTTTTGTAAAAGGAAGAAGACACAGCCTTTCTACTTTACAAAGTGCTATTTCAGAAACCGATAAGACCATTTGGGTCCATGCGGCCTCGCTTGGAGAATATGAGCAAGGATTACCCATAATGGAGAAATTAAAGGATGAATATCCTACCTATAAAATACTATTAACCTTCTTCTCTCCATCAGGCTATGAGGTTAAGAAGAATACCAATGCTGCCAATATTGTTTGTTACTTACCAATAGATACTAAGAACAATGCAACTACTTTCTTAGATGTGGTAAAACCAGAATTGGTGCTATTTATTAAATATGAAATATGGCCCAACTATTTGGCTGAAATAAAAACCAGAAGTATTCCTACCCTTCTAGTATCGGCTTTATTTAAAAAAAGTCAAATCTATTTTAAAGGTTATGGGGGTTTCATGCGAAACGCCCTTTCCGCTTTTACGCACTTCTATGTACAAAATGACAATTCTGAAAAACTTTTAAACTCCCTCGGCTTTAAAAACGTGACTGTTGCCGGAGATACCAGGTTTGATAGGGTTCATGAGATTCTGCAAAGAGACAACCGATTAGAGTTTATGGAAAACTTTAAACAGGACAGTTTTTGTTTTGTGGCCGGAAGCACTTGGCCGGAAGATGAAAATATTATAGTGCCGTATATAAATGAAGCTACTTCAGATGAAAAATTCGTTTTAGCACCACATAATATAAAATCCGAGCATATTAAAGATCTTAATAATAGTATTACAAAAACTACCATTTTATTCTCTGAACTTTCAACCAAAACAAGCAAAGATGCTAAAGTACTTATCATAGATACTATTGGCCTTTTGACAAAAGTATACAGTTATGCGGATGTTGCCTACGTTGGAGGTGGTTTTGCAACCGGCCTTCACAATACTTTGGAGCCAGCTGTTTTTGGAATTCCTGTGATAATTGGATCTAAATATCAAGGTTTTCTCGAGGCGGAAAAATTAGTCAAGTTAGGTGGAATAACATCTGTAAATAACGAAATAGATTTTTCTATTAATGTGAAACAATTCCGCAACAATACTAGTTTAAGACAAAGTAGGGGGAGAATCAATACCGAGTACATCATTAAGAATAAAGGTGCAAGCGTCCAAATCATGGAACACATCCGTACATTAGTGTAGTACCATATGGCATTGCACATGAAACTGTCCCAAACATTAGTATTATCTATATTATTCTTAATCTTTGTTTCTTGCAGGGAATCCCTATTGAACACCAAGGATTCCATCCCAAAAGAAAATCCGCAGCATCCACTAAAAAAAGGACTGGACACTATATACCGGTTCAAGGATGAAAAGAAAAAAACTAAAAAAACCAAAACCTTAGACTCTCTAAAACCACTTATCGCGGCAAATCTAGTGCTTAGATTTGAAATGGCTCAAAACTAGATATGCCCTCTTTTAAATTTAATTCATGGTCCAGTTGTTCATATTATAAATAGGCTCATTAATAGATACTTTTGGACTTTTTGTCGATTTATAAATAGTTTTTCGCTTTTCTTCAACCATTCTCCATATATTAGAGGAAACAACACTATATGATTATGGAACAGGAACTTACGTCAGGGGTTAAACTACTTAACGGATTTTTAAAACTAATGATTGCCTGTCTTGTAGGAATCTTAGTTGCCATACCGATAGCCCTAATCTTGGATGTATTTGGGATAATATAAAACCAATAGCTATTTAAACAATGTTAGTTCAAGGTTATTAGGCATGCACTTATTTATTGGTGTCTCTTTTTATTTTCAATCCCAAAAAATATCGCAGATACGCTTATTCTTTAATCGGTAAACTCCATTTTTCTTCGATGAAATACGTTTTTAGCGCATAACAGACCACAAAAAACTATACCTATACCACATTTTAGTAGGATTTTACAACATTTTTATGTTCTTCATCGAAAGCATATCCTAATTTTAATGAGATATAACTTTAAAGTAGGTAACGTTATGAAAGATTTATCATTTAAAACTGGGGTAGATTCATATCTATCAGTCCTTATTATTGCAATGAATGCCTTTTTGGCCGTTGTTGCAGTTGGAACTTTAATGGCCTTAGTGGGTCTAATTTAAATTAATTTAACCGATAAATTATCGATTGAAAATTACTTTAGAAAACCCCTCATATGAGGGGTTTTTTGAGTTTTAGCAAATTCAGATATTTTCAAGTTTTAAAAATAATGGTAAACTAACTTCTTTCCTTACTTAACAGTTTTTAGTAGTTGATTATATCTCCGTTTGCCGTATACTCCACATCTTTCTTAGT
>JBARUM010000511.1:0-2840 GCA_049645725.1 Maribacter sp. | reverse complement strand
ACGAACAGGGTGCCATTAGCTCCCATTGCCATGGATCGGGCCCCGTCAATACTATCCGCATAAACTTCTATTTTAAAACCTTCAGGAAGTTTTAGCTTATCTATAGGAAGTTCAGAAAGGGGTTCGTAGTATTGTTTTAGAACCTTTTGTTCGGCTGTTTTTTCGGTTTTTTCTTTACAGCTGACCGCAAATATGATTAAGAGCGAAAAGAAAGCAATTTTATGTATTGATGTCATAATTTTCATAGGCGATATTATAAATATTTTTTTAAATGTGTCTTAAAATAATCTACGCTGTCCGTAATGCTTTGTATGGAGTTTTGTTCAAAATTACCACCTTGTTCCAAATAATAATATTCCAAACCGGTTTTATTTAGTTTTTGAACCATAGCCACATAATCAATTGAGCCATTCCCTAATTCCGAATAATCACGTGTTACTTTATCCATATCCTTTATATGCCACATTACGAAGCGTTCTGGCTGGTTCGCCATTAATTCCATGGGGCTTTTATTGGAAGAGTGTACGGCCCAATACAGATCTAATTGTAATTTGACTAGAGTGGGATCCGTTTGCGAAAGTATTATATCGTATCCAGTTTGACCGTTGTAGTCAATAAACTCAAAATCATGATTGTGGTAGGCAAATCCGATGCCGGCCTCGGTTACCTTCTCTCCTATTCGATTGAGTAATTCCGGTAGTTGTTTAAAGGTTTCTAGATTTCTATATTTCTATATTGGGGAGCAATCCAAGGCCAAGTAATATAATCATTGTTTAATTTCAAAGCACCATTTATACAGGCATCTACATATTTATCAAGTGTTTCCTTCGGGGAATTTATATAATCGGAAAAACCATAGTGACAGCTTGATGAACTCAACCCTAAATCATCCAGTATTAAGTTAAACTCTTCTGCTTTGTGCCCATAGTAGCTAATAGTTTCGGCATTAAACCCGTAAAGTTCCAAATCTTCATACCCGAGTGATTTAACAATTTCTAAGCTCCCAACAAGATTTTCATTCATGGCGTCTCTTATTGAAAATGCCTGTAGTCCCAATTTGTGATTTTTCCTTTTAGTCATGGAAAAGGTGGATTTTGGAAGTAGTGTTATAGCAAGTAAGGCAGCCGTTCGTTTCGTAAATATTCTTCTGTTCATCCTTTTTCTACTAGCTCAACTATTGTTTTAACCATTACCAAATATAAATTTATTCACTGCCTTTTAAAAGTTCCTCTTATCGTTTAAGATTTCAATGAGGCCTAATGCTGCGTTTTCACCACTTAACATAGCTGCATTTAGCGAACCGTTTAAAAGGTAGTCACCTGCCAAGAAAATAGTTTCCGTTAATCTTGTTTCTGAGGGAGAGATGTTTCCTGCTACATTGTTTAGTTTTGGTAGGGCTTTCTTGATAGTAAACGTTTTTAAATACTTCAAGTCTGTGATACCACATTCTGTCTTCAGTTCATTTTTTACGTGTGCAATCAATTCTGATTCCGAAAAGTTATGGGATTTTACAATAGTGACGGATAATAGTTCCTCCGGTCCTGATTGCACTGTTGTTAGTGTTTTATGAAAAAAGATGTTATTGATAAGGGTATCACTATTAGGGATTAAGCCTATTAGAGGCCTGTTATCACTGGTCTTTGGTGTTGTGAAATAAAGGGTTTCGCAAGATTTCCAAGCAATATCTTGATTACGCATATTTGGTATTAGCGAAGCACCTTCCGTGGCAATAATAATATAGTCAAACCATTCAGGCTTTATGTCCTTAAAAATCAATTTACCATCTTCACAACTTTCAATTTCGGTATTATAATGAATTTTAGTTCTTTTTAAGTTTGATAATAACTGATCGGGTATGGCGCCAATACCAGAGGCAGGCAATGTAGCGTAGCCTGTACCGAACATTTTATAAATAAATTCAAACATTTTGGAAGACGTAGTCAAGTGTTCTTCCAAAAATATCCCGGTAAAAAAAGGTTTAAAAAAATTATGGATGATTTCATCACTGAATCCCCTTTCCTTTAAATACTCCAGGGTAGTGCTTTCAGTTCCGTCAAAAATAGCTTCTATCGATTTTTTCTTAAGTTCTGTATTAAGTTTCAGAATTTGGTATTTGTCAGATATAGTACCAATACCGGAAGTAAGCGTTGGAAAAAGCAAGGATAGGTTTCTTAATGGATCTCCTATTACTAATTTCTTTCCATTTTTATAGATGGATGCTCCCGAATAAAACTTTTGAAGATTAAGGGCTTCATAATCTAAATATTTTTGTGCCATTGGATAAGCATCCAGCAAAACCTGAAACCCGTGATCCAGCTGGTAACCGTCCATTATATCAGTTTTTACACGGCCCCCAACACGATCCGTTTGCTCATATAATATAGGAGAAAAACCATTATTCTCTAAAACCTGAGCTGCGATTAGACCACTGATACCAGCACCAATAATGGCAATTTTAAATTCATTTTCCATAGCTGTAAAAATAGGAAATGATACTTTTAGATTCGCTTATTTTTAGACAAACAAAACATTCTATTTAACGTTTTAGAAGCTTAATTAGCTGCGCAGAACTATCTCTTTGTGTTATAAATATCAATCCTCAGGAGGATGTCCATGAATATCTTCAAAAACCCTATCAAAATTTTCCCTTAAATAGGCATTTAATTTCTTTTGATAGTCCAGTTTCAGCCAGCTTAAGAAGTTGTGTGTACTCTTACTGATGCATTTTCCGTAGACCAATATCCTGTTATTAATATCTTCTTTTAGCAGTTTTGCCAAGGCGATTGCGTCATAAACATCCTCACTGTTTTCAATGCATATATGGGCATGTTGTTCAATAG
>JBARUM010000510.1:0-5792 GCA_049645725.1 Maribacter sp. | reverse complement strand
ATCCCCATCTGTCAGAAAACCAAGTTCTAAAACCAACGACGGCATTGTAAGTGCCCCTACCCAAATTATTTGCATCCGTATAACCAACTCCTATTCCTACATAGGGGTCCAACCATCCGGTTTGACCAATAATTTTATTTAAATCATAGGTTATTCTAGCATCTAAACTATAATAATCAGTTTCAGAAGCATTCACCAAGCCATCTATGATTGTGCCTTCCTTATATTTATTATAGGAACCTATTGCCTCAAGACCTAGGCCGTTCTTAAAGTATCTCCCTATACTTAATCTTGATGGGTATGGCAATATATTCCACTCATTTCCAACATTAAAAAGTCCATTAAAAACATTTCCGGAGTCATCTACGGCATTATAACCTAGTCCAAAAATCCAAGAACTTTGAACTATACTATCATTTGAAGTGATTTGAAGTTCTTCTTGGGCAAAAGTTATAGTAGAAAATAAAAATGCAAGTAAACTGGTTACTAATAATGAGGTTTTCATGTATAAAAATTTGGGTATAAAGTGTAAAAATACTCTTACCCAATGCCTTTAACAAAAAAGTACTTTGTATTGCCTTTATTTTCGATTGATAGACTAAGAACCATTTTAAACGTTTATTCGCCTATTCTAAAACCATCTTTCTAGAACTAATCGGTAATTTGTAAATGGTGAATGGACTTATTAAAGCTGAGCTTTTCGTATTGTTCTTCTTTTCCTTTTTTGAAAGAAAGAAAGTGTCCTTTTTTTTCCTAGAAATAGCTAGTTCAGGTATATCCTCGTTTCCTTCCCCTGCACACCATATCAGCAACATTTCCTTTTTGAAATCTATTTCTGGAATTGGTAGACCGGGTTTTCGAGTTCTATTTATTTTACCAAAAAAAGCCTCTAACGATTTTTGGTCTTTTAGAATGACTATTTCTTCTACTTCGGAACCACTATAATTATCTTGCATTACTAGTTCCATACTCGGCAAATTACTCTTATCCTTGTCACTAGCATACTTTTGACCTTTACATGAAATGGCTAGAAACAAACTTGTCACTATCAAAAATGTTAGCTCTCTAAACATTTTTAAACCTACTTTTATAGGCTCTTTGATAAACTTCTTCATATAAAGGAAGTACTTTAAGAATATCAAATTTTTGAGCTTCTCTCACCGCGTTTTTTTTGAATTGCTCTAAGATAGCATCATCCTTAAGAATGGTCAGCGCATTTGAGGTCATCTCCTCTATATTACCAATATCACTTAAAAAACCGGTGACGCCGTTTATATTAACTTCCGGGATACCTCCTGCATTGCTTGAAATTACCGGAACCTTATTAATCATAGCTTCTAAAGCGGCCAAACCAAAACTCTCCGACTCGGAAGGCAAAAGAAACAAATCTGAAAAACATAGTATTTTATCTATTTCATTGCTGTTACCTAAAAATATAACCTGTTTAGAAATTCCAAGAGTCTCGCACAACCGCTCCGCACCTTCTTTTTCAGGACCTTCCCCTACCATAATTAACTTTGCAGGTATTTTATCCTGTATTTTGTGAAAAATCCGAATGACGTCAGGAATACGTTTTACTTTCCTAAAATTACTAATATGTGTTATTATCCGTTCATTTTCTTCTGCCATATTGGTTCTTTGGCAATCAGTAAATGACGAATTGTACTTCTTAATATCAATGAAATTTGGAATAACCTCAATTTCATTTTGTATATCAAAAATTTCTAAGGTTCGCTGTTTTAAGCTATCGGAAACGGAAGTAACTACGTCTGACTGGTTAATACTGAAAGTAACCGCAGGTTTATAGAAAGGGTGTTTTCCGACCAAGGTAATATCTGTCCCGTGTAAGGTTGTTATCATTGGGATGAAAATACCTTCTTCCTCCAACATTTTTTTAGCCATGTAACCGGCATAGGCATGCGGTATGGCATAATGCACATGTAACAAATCTATCTCATGCAGTTTTATGGTGTCCACTAATTTACTGGAAAGTGCCAGCTCATAAGGCTGATAGTGAAAAAGTGGATATTCCGGAACATGTACCTCATGGAAAAAAATGTTATGATTTAGGAGCTCTAAACGTACGGGCTGCCTATAGGTGACAAAATGTACCTGATGCCCTCTATTGGCCAATGCTATTCCTAATTCTGTGGCTACCACGCCGCTTCCCCCAAAAGTGGGGTAACATACAATTGCTATTTTCATTGATACAAAACTACTTTTTAATTTAAAATAGCATCGTAAATAGCTTGTTGAATTCTAGTTCTTAACGCAGATTTAACTAAAAGGGTATTCGATGCCGTAGGATAGGTACGATTGGATAAAAATACATATACGATTTCTTCTTCGGGGTCCGCCCATGTGTAAGTTCCCGTAAAACCGCTATGCCCAAAGCTTTTTCTGGACACGCAGCCACACGTAGGACCACTCTTCTCTAATTGGGGTTTATCGAACCCAACTCCTCTTCTTACGTTCTTATCGCAAAAATAACAGGTGTTGAATTTTTTTACAGTTCTGGAGTCAAAGAACCCTGTCCCTCCATAGTAACCGTCCTGCAAGTACATTTGCATAATTTTGGCAATATCGTTGGCATTGCTGAATAGCCCGGCATGCCCCCCTACTCCACCTTGCATGGCCGCGCCCATATCATGAACATATCCATGTACGGTTTGGTACCGGTAGTACTTATCTTCCTCTGAAGGAACAATCTTGTTTTTTGGAAATTTTCCCAACTGGTTGTAACTAGTATAATTTGCTCCAATTCTACTATATAGAAACTCCTGAGTAAGCTTATCCAAAGACTCTTCATAGGTATCTTCTATATACTTTTTCATTACATAATAAGGAACATCACTATATCTATATCTATTTGATTTTAAATCTTGCCGACCTATACGATTATAAATAGAGTCCGTGTAAGCATCGGTCAGGTAAAGGTTTTCAGCAACTTTGGTTGAAAACCCAGGAACCAAAGTATTTCTGTAAAATTCTTTTGACGGTTTGCGGTTTTTGTCCAAGGTCCTTACATAAAACGGAATCCAAGCTGGCAATCTTCCATAATGTGAAAGTGCTTTTAATACCGTTACATTCTTTATCTCCGTATCCGAATAGCTAGGTACCAATTCTTCAAAGGTATCGTTTAGGGTTATTTTCCCTTCTTCCTCCATTTTCATTAACATTGGCAGGGTTGCTAGAATTTTTGTCAGCGATGCCAAATCATAGATGTCATCGCCCTTAATGCTATTTTCTGAGGAATAGGTAGGCTTTCCAAAACTTTTATTATAGATTACTTTCCCCCTTCTTGAAACTAAAACCTGTGCTCCTGGAAACATTAAGCTATCAAGTCCGTTTTGCATCAATCTATCAATTGTTTGTAGCTTTTTTGAACTAATCCCAACTCTTTCAGGGAAGCTATAGCCTAGTCTTTTGAGGTCTTTTAACTGTAAACCAACGCCAGAGGGGAATTCCGGACTAGCCGTAACGGGAAGTTTCCCTAGGGCAGGAATGGCACCAAAAAGCAACTGAGCTGTCTTCCGTTGTGCCATATCACTATTTTGATAGGACATGACCACTGCATCGATACTCTTAAAAGTTGAAACAGTAGATAAGGTATAGGGTTTTGCAAAAACACACAAGATAAGGTTGGATGTTCTTTGGTTTGCAATTTCCTGCAACCAGGTAAGTTCAGTTTTGGAAAATTCATAAGATTTCCAAGGACTTTCATTGCTTTTGTGATGTCCAATGATAATCAAGTTATAAGCCGACAATTTGGTCTTTAAAACTTCAATATCACTTCCGTTAATCTGGGTAACCGAAGTGTATTTATTCAATTCTTCAATGAAAGCATCGTTGGGTGCATCCCCAAATTTCACATAAGCGATTTTCTTATTCTCTAAATTTTTTATTCCCAATAGGTCAAAATTATTCTTAACCACGGTAATGGCATTTTCAATGGCCTCCTCATAAATTAAATCGTCTTTCAAAGAATTCAAATCTTCAAATAAATTATTTTTTTCTATAGGTCTGTAGTTATGGAGGCCTACTTTATACTTAGCCATTAGAATTTTTTTGACGGATATGGCCAATCGTCTTTCACTAATCCTTCCACGATTGTAGGCATTCAAAAGTTTTTCCTTTGCTTCCAAAATATTCTGTGGCATTAAAAGCATATCGTTTCCTGCTATAAAAGCTGCCAACTCCACATCTCCCTTATCACCAAACTTAGTAACGCCCTGCATATTCAAAGCATCTGTAAAAACTAAACCTTCAAATCCTAACTCCTCCTTCAAAATTCCGGAAATGATCTGCTCGGACAGAGATGACGGTAATCCTTCTCTAAGCTCCATGGCAGGAACTTCCAGATGTGCCACCATAATACTACTCAACCCATCTTTAATAAGCCTCTTAAAAGGATATAATTCTAAACTATCCAATCTGGCCATTGTAAAAGGAATTATAGGAAGCTCATTATGAGAATCTACCGAGGTATCCCCGTGTCCTGGAAAATGTTTCCCACTAGACAGGACTCCGGCATTTTCCATTCCTTTCATAAAGGCAATACCCTTTTCAGCAACTACCTCTCTATTTTCACCAAAAGAGCGATTACCGATTATTGGATTCTTCGGATTTGTATTAATATCAATATCCGGTGCAAAATTAATATGAACCCCTAAACGTTTCGCATGTATTCCGATTCGGTATCCAACTTTTTCAACTATTCCATTATCTTCAATTGCACCTAGTGTCATATTCCATGGAAACGCATAGGTGGAATCCAATCGCATCGCTAAACCCCATTCCGCATCCATTCCTACAAGAAGGGGTATTTTTGAAACTTCCTGAAACTCATTACATATTTCGGCCTGTCTTACTGGAGTTCCTTTAGAGAAAATTACTCCTCCTATGCTTTGTTCCCTTATGAGTTGTTTGATCTGATTTGTGGCCTTTGGAGACTGGTTGGAAGCGACACTGACCATAAATAGCTGACCTATTTTTTGTTCCAAGGTCATCTGGCTATACTTATTATCTACCCATTCTGCTTGAGAAAGGCTGTCTGAAGTAACCAAAGGGTTTTGTCCGTAAAGACAAAAAAAACCAATTAATAGAAGTAGGATTGTTAGAAGAGGGCGCATATACTTTACTGTATGGAGATAACTTTAATCGCAGAAAAATATTGCATTTCATCGATAAAACCTAATAAAAATGGTCATTTGCGCCATTTGCTTTAGACAAAACGTGCGTGCCAACTTTCTGAGGCAGGAACCTCCCAATGTTCTTTATACTCTCCCTTAGATGCTACTAGATTATTAAAAACAATCGTTTTTTTTGAAATTGCCTTTTGTTTTGCCATTTTTTTAAACTCCAATAAGGTCTTATATGCCACAAATTCTCCTTGTTTATAAGAAACGTTCATTTTGTCCAAAAGTTCAACGTTGTATCTTTTCTCCAGAGATTGAATAAAATGTACGGAGGCGTCGATAGAGCATCCGGTGGCGAATTGTGAACTTTGATCTAAAGCAATAACTAAAAATCGCTTATAGCGTATTTCATAACCGGACTTTAAATCTTGACCGTGAGCCGTCCAGTTTTGAATGAATTCATCCAATTCCTTTGTAATTTCCTCTAATTCCTTGTCTGTGAACGTTCTATTGGCTTGATAGATCCATATTCTGGATGTATCTGGCAATACCTTAAAGTCTACTAGCATTTTTAAATGGGTTTTAGGACTATAAATCTTCAGCCGTGGCAATAAGTTCAGCAATATCCATAACGGCTACGGAAGTTTCTTTTTC
>JBARUM010000509.1:0-1650 GCA_049645725.1 Maribacter sp. | reverse complement strand
CCTCTAAAAACTATTCCTTCTCTAAATAGGAAGCAGCGTCAGGTCTATCGAAAAAACCAGCTTCCTTCTTCTCGTCACTTAGAGATATATTTTCAAAGGTTATGGTACTTTTTTCTTCTTTAATCGTTCTACCTTCATAATCGTGCCATGTAATGGATTTAGGAAGTATAACGCCGCTAATATCCTTCCAATCATTGTAACGAATCCACTTTACATTATCAGAGGCCTCTCCACTACGGTAGGTTACAGTATAACCCAACCACTGCATTTGAAAAGTTTCCGGATGATAATGAAGGTAATATTCGTCCTTTGAAGAGGCACCAACTCCGTTGTCATAGGTTATGTGTATTCCTGGATAAGAAACCCCTTCATAATCAAGGTTTTCTGTATTTGTATAGTTTATTCTGTCATCGGCCAATACGAAAGGCATGGCATAAAAATAAAACATAAGGTTATGATAAAAAACAGGATCTCCTTTATAACTCTCATCCCTATCTAACAACCATACGCCCTTACCATCATAACCAATTGTAAAGTTCGCCGTTGTAATCTTATCCTTTCGTGAGATAAGGTCTATGGTATGCGTTTCTTGGGCATCTGGTTTGGGCAGATCAAAAACCAAAGTCCCTTTGTTGTCCCAGGCTGCAAGTCCTCCATGGGCATCGAAAACTTTCTGCAACTCTTCGGGATATTCTTTTGGTTTAGCGACTTCTTCCATTTGCTGCCGCTTTTCCTCTGGCTTCACTTTCTCTTTACACGCTATAGAAACCATAAATAAGGCGAATACAACTATTTTTTTCATCTTGGTTGGTTAAAATTATTTCAACATCTGTCGGTACATCAAGGAATACTTAACATATTCGGTTATTTTTGTGGAAATGCCAGAAATTAAACATATCTCTAGTACGCAAAATGCTTTAATCAAAAAGATAGTTCTCTTACGGGACAAATCAAAGGAACGTAAGAAAACAGGACTTTTTGTATTAGAAGGTAAAAGGGAATTACAGCTTGCCTTAAAAAGTAATTATGGTTTTGAAACAATACTCTATAACGAAAAGCTTGTAAGTGCATGGAAGGCCTCAGACACCTTTGAAGCATATGATCCCGCTTCTATTATATCGGTATCTCAAGAAGTTTATGATAAAATTGCCTATCGAAATACAACAGAGGGAGTTATAGCAATTACAAAAGCTAAATTACATAGCCTTGACCAACTCAAATTCAGAACGAAGGCCCCTTTGGTCCTAGTGGCGGAAGCACCGGAAAAACCTGGGAACATTGGGGCACTATTGAGAACAGCCGATGCTGCAAATTTAGATGCAGTACTGATCGCAAATCCTAAAACGGACTTGTACAATCCAAATATCATACGTTCCAGCGTTGGTTGTCTTTTTACAATAAGTGTTGCCTTGGCCAATACTTCGGATATAATTTCATTTTTAAAAGAAAACAATATTAATATATTTTGTGCGGCTCTCAGTGCTTCTGAGGACTATTCGAAATTTGATTATACTGAACCAACAGCTATGGTCGTAGGCACTGAAGACAATGGGTTAAGTGGTAATTGGCTGCAGCATTCAACACAAAATATTATAATACCCATGGAGGGACAAATTGATTCTATGAATGTATCCGTCTCCGCTGCAATAC
>JBARUM010000508.1:0-8427 GCA_049645725.1 Maribacter sp. | reverse complement strand
CTATTGACCAGCGTAATTTCTTTTGGCCAGACACTCATTCCTAACGCAAATTTTGAACAAGATTTAGTTGACCAAGGTATTGATACCAATGGTTTAACCGGAGATATTTTGAATGTAGATGCGCAGGCCGTAACCATATACAATACAGGTAGAAACGATATCACAGACTTTACGGGGCTTGAAGCTTTTGTAAATGTAGTTACCTTAAACTTAGGGCAGAACCAAGTTGCGACCATACCGTTAACGACACTTACACTATTAGAAGATTTAAATTTTGCAAGAAATACTGCACTAACTACGCTAGATCTTTCGCAAAATCTAGAACTAAGAGAACTCGTATTTAATAATGATACAGCCCCACCATTACTTACAACCTTAGACCTTACCAATAATACCAAGCTGGAAAATCTAAATGTACGAACAGTAAGAAGTATTACTTCTTTGACCCTACCTGTTACGGCAACGCTAACTGATATATATGTTGCCAATTTAAGTGTTCCGACGATTGACCTTTCCCTATTAACAGGTGATTTAAACTTTAGAATAGTGGGTAGTGATGTTTTTGTTACAA
Source organism: Maribacter sp. (assembly GCA_049645725.1). Classification (GTDB taxonomy): domain Bacteria; phylum Bacteroidota; class Bacteroidia; order Flavobacteriales; family Flavobacteriaceae; genus Maribacter. Next base: position 7,856 of record JBARUM010000508.1, on the reverse strand, counting down.
TAGTCTATCCAAACCAAAGGGACGCCCTTAAGCGTTTAGAACTAAGCAGTATTAACTTCCCAGCAGTAGATGTTTCTGAAATGATTGGATTGGAATCATTCACCTTATCTTCAACATTTACCGAAAGTGTTATTTTACCAACAACTAATACATTAACCAATATAAGAATTTCAGTACATGAATTAAATGTTCCCCTTTCATTTGCATCTGTCCCAGAATTGACTAGTCTCAGTATTACCAACAACTTTGGAACTACGCCCTTAGTAGTAGATATCTCCCAGAATCTAGAGCTTACAAATCTAGATTTGAATCGTAACCTAATGAGTTCGGTGGATATCACTAACAATACCAAGCTAACAAGATTAAATTTAAGTTCAAACGAATTTACCTCAGTTAATCTTACACAAAATATACTATTAGATGATATTAATGTTAGCTCTAATCAATTGCCGACTTTAGATGTTTCTTTAAACACAGAAGTCACAAGACTAACCGCTACTAGCAATCTACTACCCACTATAGATTTATCTACCAATCTTAAACTTCGCTATTTATATCTGGGCTTTAACCAATTACCGGATTTGGATATTACAAACAATACCGAATTGTGGATACTTGCCATTAATAACAACTTGTTTACCGGCTCGGGATTAGATCTTAGTCAAAATAGCGAGTTGTTCATCATGAATATATCCAATAATCAAGTAGAGACTTTGGATTTTTCAAATACGGCAATGAGGAATTTGGATATTTCTTATAACATTTTTCCTGGTAATCAAGTGTTGAATGACTTTTATACTAAAATTGAGTCTAGAGGAAATCTAAGTGATGTGGTTTTGCGCGCAAATAACAACCTTTTAACTGGCACTGTTCCAGATTTTTATTCCATATACACCGATAATGACCCGGCAACTACACAGCATAGAAGATGGTGGTTACATATTGAAAATAACTATTTTCATTTCGGTGATTTTGAAGGTGAACATTTGGGCTATGTTAGTCTATTGATAACGCAATCCATAGGTCCTTCGCCAGATGTTGTAATGCGAGAATACACCTATGCACCTCAGGAAAAAGTAAATGCCATTGAAAACCCTATACGCAATGCAGGTGAAAGCATTACCCTGACCACTACAGTAAGAGGGGCTCAAAACCATTATACTTGGTTCAAGGATGGGATAGCAATTCCAGACGCTCCAGATTCGCCAGAACTGGTTCTAACGGATTTAAATACCTGTGATGATGGTATATATTATTCAGAAATAACAAGCGACTTGGTTCCTTTTGAAGATTCCAACCCTCCAGGAACTAATGGAAAAAACCTATTACTGGTTCGAAACGATATTACACTAACAATTAATGCCACTAAAGGGTGTGTTACGCTGGATATGCCCTTGACCAACGTACCCATTAATTCCGGTTTACAGTGGAACGATACCCCCGGTGCTTGTGGATATAAAATTAGTATAGGTAGTGCTTCTGGAGCTACGGATATTGAGAATCTCACAGATTTAGGTGATGTAACGGTCTATAATTTCGCTGCAGATTTAGACCCTAACGAAGACTATTTTGTGACTATTACACCCTATTATGATGATGGTGACTTTGTCGGTTGTCCAGAAGAATCTTTCACAACAAATGCTTCAACCGTTATACCAGAATGTACTTTTTTATCTTCCCCAACCGGAGGAAGTACAAATGTTGCCATAGACCTATCTAGAATTGAATGGGACCCAGCAAATGGAGCTGACGAATATGACATTATCATCAGCAGTCCAAGTGGCGCAAATGATATCACTACGACAACTACAGATACGTTCATAGTACTTGGCAATGATTTTAATCAAGGTGAAGTAGTAACCGTTACTATAGTACCAACAAATACTGTGGGAGATGCTACTGGCTGTTCTACGCCAGAAACATTTACAATTGCATCCGCAACACCTACACCACCTGATTGTACCAACTTAGTAAGTCCGGCTGATGGAGATATAGATGTGGCGGTTGACCTTAGTGAAATTACCTGGAGTGCTGCTACTAACGCCACTCAATACCGAATTACCATTGACGGCAGTACAAGTAATTTAAATGATGTAACCGACCTTATAGTTAGCGGAACCTCCCACTCCTTTACCAATGACTTTGATAGTGGTGAGACGGTAACCGTAACCATAGTTCCACTTAATGGTTCCGTGGAACCCATTACCACATGTAGTCCAGAAACTTTTACCATTGTACCAGCAACTCCAACAAGTACAGGATTCATCACTACTTGGGAGACCACCGTTACCAATGAAACCATTACCATACCCACAAGACCATTTTTTGGTGTCTATGACTATACCATTAACTGGGGTGATGGTACTATTGACAACAATGTTGCTGGCGACATCACACACAGTTATGCTACCCCTGGAATAAAAACCATAAGTATTACAGGAAGTTTCCCACAGATTCATTTTAACGGAACGGCCGCAGATCGCGACAAAATACTAACGATCGAGCAATGGGGAGATATTGAATGGGAAGCACTAACACAGGCTTTTAAAGGGTGTAGTAGGTTGAATATTACTAATCCTTCTATTGATGTACCGAACCTTAGCTCAGTCACAAATTTATCCGAAGCTTTTTCGGACGCCACAGCATTTAATGGTGACATAACACAATGGGATGTAAGTACCATAACCAATATGTCTAGACTTTTCTATAGAGCCGCTAATTTTAACCAAGATATTGGAAGTTGGAGTGTAGGCAGTGTATCGGCCATGTCACGTGTTTTTGAAGGCGCTGTTCTGTTTAATCAAGATATTGGAAGATGGAATATGAGTAGCGCAACGAGCATGGACAGTATGTTCTCCGGTGCTGCAATATTTAACCAAGACATTGGTGGTTGGGATGTAAGTAGTGCAAGGGATATTAGTAGTATGTTCATTTCTGCCACAAGTTTTAATCAGGATATTGGAAATTGGAATACCAGCAACGTTACGAATATGAACCAAATGTTTATGGGCGCAACTAGCTTTAATCAAGATATTAGTTTTAAACCGGGACTTGGTATTCCATCCGGTGATGCATGGAATACTGGTAATGTAACCAGCATGATAGTCATGTTTTCAGGTGCCACTACATTTAATCAAAATATTGGAAATTGGAACGTTGGCAGTGTAACCAATATGAACTCAATGTTCAGAAATACGATAAATTTTGATCAAAACATAAGTGCTTGGAATGTAACTGGTGTTACTGATATGAACCAAATGTTTGCCGGAGTAACCCTTTCTACCAATAATTACGATGCACTTTTAATAGGTTGGAATAACCAAACTTTACTGCCTAACGTTAGATTTAGTGGTGGAAGTAGTCAATACTGCCAAGGTGCTCCTGCCCGAGCAAACATGATTGGCTTTGACAATTGGACCATTTCTGATGGAGGACTTGCAGGACCGACCGTAGATGACTTAGCCGACCAAACACAGGTAAATGCCTATACACTACCATTAATAACCGGTACTCAACTAACCGGAAATGAAGCTTATTATACAGAAATTAATGGTGGAGGAATACGCTATGACATAGGTGAAACTATAAATTTCGCCGACTTTCCGTCCTATCCAGTAACGTTTTATATATATGATGGAACTGGTAGTTGTGCCAGCGAGGAGTCTTTTGAACTCACGCTTACCATCTCCCCCACAATTCCAACATGTACCACACTCTCAAGTCCGGTTGATGGCGCCACAGGGGTCTCCATCTTAACGGACCTTACTTGGGACGCTATTGCAAACGCCGATGGCTACCGCCTTACCGTGGGAACCGTTTCAGGAGGAAATGATATTCTCGACGCATTCGATGTAGTGGGCACGAACACTTATGACCCACCTACGGACCTGCCAGAGAATACCGGAATATTCGTCACCATAGTACCCTACAATGGTGTCGGGGATGCCGCTGGATGTACCGAGGAAAGCTTTACCACAGAAACCATGGCCACCGCACCAACATGTACCTCGTTGACAAACCCGGCCGATGGCGCCATGGATATCGCCATGAACCTTTCCAATATCTCCTGGAACGCCGTGGCCGATGCCGATGGCTACCGCCTGACCGTAACGGGGAGCAGCAGTAACACCAATAACGAGACCAATCTCGATATCACTTCGGGAACTACACACAACTTTACCAACGATTTCGATAGCGGAGAGACCGTGAGCGTGACCATAGTCCCCTACAATACCGCAGGGGATGCAACGGGTTGTGCTTCCGAGAGCTTTGCCATTGTTTCCGCAGAGCCTGTTCCAACAGTTCCTGAATGCACCTCGCTTTCAAGTCCATTGGGTGGCGATATAGATGTGGCCATAGATACGGATATTAGCTGGACGCCCGCTAACGGAGCAGACGGATATAGGCTATCGATAGGTAGTACATCCGCAGGAAACGATATTTTGGACAATGAAGATGTGGGACTTTTGACCACGTTCTCACTAACAGAAAACTTGCCCTTTAACACTATTATCTACGTCACCATAACTCCGTATAATACTGAAGGAGATGCCATCTCCTGTTCCGAACAATCTTTTACGACCATACTAGAGGAACAAGATGACGAAACCTTATACGGGCTATCCCCAAATGGAGACGGGATAAACGACTTTTGGACCATTGACGGAATAGAGGCAAGTCCGAATAATACCGTACTCATTTATAACCGTTGGGGAGACCTGGTCTTTCAGATAAGCGGCTACGACAACCAGTCCAAAGTCTTTCGGGGTACGGCCAACATGAAAACGGGTATGGGGGCAGACCAACTGCCCAGCGGCACGGACTTCTTCAATATTCAAAACGATGGTGAGACCCTTCTTAGAAAAACACAAGGTTTCCTTGTACTAAAGCGATAATTTTATGAAGCAAATTCAATTATACATCGCTTTTATAGCGCTGAACTTTCTTATGCAGATTGGTAATCATACCCTGATTGCCCAACAGACACCTACTTTTTCGGAATACAATTACAATCCGTACCTCATAAACTCGGCCTATGCAGGCCTAACCCCCAGTGCCGAGATAACCCTGAGCAACTCCGGCTTCTTCAACCAGTTGGAAGGTAGCCCAAGAAGTTTTGCCCTAAGCGTACATAGTCCCTTGAGTAGGGGCAAAATAGGTCTAGGGGCGGGTTTTATAAGAGACGAAATAGGGGTCACAACATCAACTAGTGCCTTTGCGACCTATTCCTATAAGATTTTCTTCGATACGAAGTCCAACAGACCTTACTGGCAAATCTACACCCCAAATTCCCTGTCGTTTGCCATATCACCGGGCGTACAACAATATCAGGACAACTTATTGGAACTGGGTATCATGAACGACCCCAACTTTGCCCAGAACATTGACGCAACTATCCCCACAGTAGGGGTGGGAATCCTGCTTAACCTTGCCAATTTCTATGTAGGCCTTTCAACACCCAACATCCTTGGGGACGCACTGGCCTCTAACGATGAAAACCTAGACCTGCAAAGTCCCTATTATGGATATCTAGGGTACCGCTTCTTCTCCGACCGGTTCGAGGAATTGATGATAAAGCCCAACGTCCTAATTAAATATGAAAACGGGGCACCTTTGCAGGTAGACATGAACCTAGCCGTAAGCTTTAAGAACAGGTTTGAAGTGGGAACGGGCTATCGCACCAACGGGGGCATCAACCTCTTAGCGGGCGTCTATCTGTTCAAGAACCTAAGGACCATCTACAACTACAACCTGACGCTGAACGATTCTCCCCTTGGAAACACGCATGGCATCATCGTAAGCTATAGGCTCGGGGAAGGGTATACGATCAATTAAGTTTACTTAGATTTTATAACAGAATTATTTACTACGCTAATTTAGCGGTTGAGATACTTATTGGAATATACCCTTGTAAAATGGGCGCCAAAAAATAGTATGAGGCTAGAATATGATACCCAAAGCATGACCAATATAATAGAACCTGCGGCACCATAAGTAGATCCTGGTTCTGCCTTTCCAAAATAAAAGGCCAATAGATATTTTCCGATCAAAAATAAAAATGCAGTAAGAGCTGCCCCAACTTTCACCGCCTTCCAAGGTACATGTGTACTTGGCAAGTATTTGAACATAGCCCCGAACAGGAGATAAATAAAGCCTAATGACAATAAAATGTCCAAAGCAAAACTAAATTCTAGCAACCCATCCGGCATCAATTTAGAAAGCTGTTTTGAAAACGCAGATAAAAAGGAGGTGAGCACAAAACTTATCAATAGTAAAAATCCAAATATCAAAATGAAGCCAAAACTTTTTAGCCGCATAAATAAAGTTGCTAGAATCTCATTGGAGTAATTAGGTTTTACCTCCCAGATTTCATTCAAGGCATTCTGAAGTTGATAGAATACTCCCGTTGCACCATATATTAGAACCCCTATACCCAAAATGGTTGCGAGAATGGACGTATTTTCACTTCCTCTATCTGAAATCATTTCCTGTATAGATTGCGCTGTTTCCGGACCCATTGCAGAAGATATTTCTGCAAAAAGTTCTCCACTAACTATTTCCTTTCCCCAAACGGAACCCACCAATTCTAATATGAGGATTAAAAGGCCTGGTAATGATAAAATGGCATAATAGGCTATGACCGCACTTAATTGAAATGGCGTTTTAGAGATCCATGAGAAATATGTTGATTTCATCAATTTTGGTAAATCCTTAACGTGGAAATTTGATTTCATTTGGAATATCTGAGTTTAAAAATTATATTTCATTTTTAATCTTTGTCATTGCCCTCTTCTTCCTCCTCAATCTGCTCGAATATTACGATCCTTACTTTCGGATGCTGTTTTATTGGAAAGCCTAAAAAAATGGCCGAAAGAGATATACACCCTAGATGGCGGGACCATCTTTGATGGTTATGAAACATAGAAGAAATAAATTGGAATTTTATGCCCAAAGATTCAAAGAAGTAATTAATGAGAAAAAGAGTTAACCGAACACTTAAAAGGCTCTGAAGGGGAACAATTACCAGCAGTACTTTTACGATGTTTTGATTGTTTCTAAAGACTTTTTCTTTTGTTTTCTTTTTCTACTCTTTAAATACTTGTAGCCCAAATAGCCAAATTGTGCACCTACCAAAAGTAATTTTATTTTTTTCCCTTTAACAAGCATTTTCGCTACTCCTAAAATTGGGGTAATTTTCATAATTCTATTTTTTTAAAGGTATTTACAAAATGTTTGTTCAACGGGTCGTAATCCTTCAAATTTTAACTCATTCCACATACCCGATTATATCTTTTTACGAAATTTAACTCACATATTTTAAACTGGATATTGTCTTATATGAACTTATACCCTAGCCTACGACTTAACGCTGTTAATTGACTTAAATTTGTTTAATTTACCATCTTAAACCCTATGCTGTTATGGATGAGCACTTTTTGAAAAAGAATTTTATTTTTTGTGTATCGATATTTTTTACCATGTTAAATATAAGTGCACAAGACCTTTATGTTAGAAATACCTCCGTGGATATTAAAGGATACGTTTTTGCACTACGCTTAAACGATAGCAACAACAAAATTGAAGGCATAACTCAAGCTACTGTAAATTTTGAAGATCCCGTTGATGAATTTGCATTAGACTTAATAGCCAAGTCTGGAGTATACGGCATGACGGTTGACAAGGTTGTGGAAGGTGACCGAATCATTGATTTCCGCTACGTAGATAACAAGATTAAAATAGTCCCTTCAAAATCAACAGATAAAACCAAAATTTTTAAGATACATTATCACGGTATTCCTGAAAAAGGATTGGTCATTGACACCACCAAGTTTGGACAGCGTTCTTTTTTCGGGGAC
>JBARUM010000507.1:0-3625 GCA_049645725.1 Maribacter sp. | reverse complement strand
CCATAGCTCCTATTACTTCCAAAGCGGCCAGAATATTTTATCCACCATCAATCGCTGTTGATGTGTCAACTACAGGAAATAATAGGACTATCGACCTTTACGCTAAATATTGAGATCAATATGGTGGTACGGCGGCAAACTTTATGAGTAGTACAGGTGCTCCAGCTACAGTTCCAACCTATGGCAGAACTGAGCTTTATTACTATGTTACATTTGCCGACCCTGCAGTGTTCAATATAGACCAGATTGATGCCAATGGAAATCTTCAATATGACGTAATTGCCACACCCACAGATTACAATTCGCTTATCAACGTGGTATTCGTAGTAAAATAAGTAATTAGAAAACGACCCCAGATCGATTTGAACTATATCAATACATACAAAACTTTAATTCTCAGTATCATATTTTTGATACTAGGAACTTTAGTATCCAACGCACAGTTTCTGCTACAAGCACCAAACAGCACGGATGAAAATAACTATCGTTGGTATGAGGCCTCCGATACTTCCACAGTTCTTGGAACAGATTTTTTTCTGGAAGTAACTTCGCCGGGTATCTATTTTGCAACCTATGATGGTACGCTTTGCGGCTCCAATGCTACAGGTTATTTTATAGTTACCGATTGTAATTCTCCTGATAACCAAGTAACCTTGGATATTGCTTCAAACGTAACCTCTGGTGCTTCGGTAAGTTGGAATCCTTCCCTTTCTGGCGACCAGCTAAGGCCGGTAGTAACCGCGACGGAAACCGTAGTGCGATATACGGCTACGGTTACCAAGGTAGGAAATGATACTGCTTTACCAAATTTTACAGTAGTTTGTTTACAACAAGCCGCAACGCTAGTTGATGATATCGTAACAACCGATGAGGATACCCCACTAGTTATAGCTATTTATGCAAATGATTCAGATTTGCCTGCCACTGGTACACTTACGACGACGGACCCACCTAATGGTAGTGTGACCATTGATGATAACGGTACAGCTAATGACCCCACGGATGATATTGTCACGTATACTCCGGATTCGGATTATAACGGACCAGATAGTTTTGACTATACTGTTTGTAATGGTTCCGGGGATTGTAGTACTGCAACCGTAACGATAACTGTGCTTCCTATTTTGGATACGGTTGACGATTTGATTGCAACGAATGAAAATACGCCAATAATAATAGATGTATTGGCAAATGACAACGATATTCCAACTATAGGAACTTTCACAACTACAAACCCAACTTCGGGCTCGGTCGTAGTTGATGAGAATGGTACGCCAAACGACCCTTCCGATGATAGTGTTACCTATACCCCTAATCCAGGCTTTATAGGAACAGATTCATTTACCTACACACTCTGTGATGACTTAGGAAACTGCGATACCGCAACCGTGACTATTATGGTGAATAATTTAGGCGCTGATTTGGATAGTGATAACGATGGAATTGTAGATAGTTTTGAGGACTTAAATCTTGATGGAGACAATGACCCGTCGACCGACCCAACGGATTCAGATGCCGATGGATTTGCAGATTATCTGGATATTGATAGTGATAACGACGGTGTTCCGGACAATATAGAGGCTCAGACGACACAAGATTATATAGCTCCAAGCGGAATAGACGCGAACGGCAACGGCTTAGATGATGCCTATGAGGTAAATGGCAATGTAGGTATATTCCCGGTAGATACAGATGGCGACAGTCTACCGGATTACTTGGATGAAGACAGTGATAATGACAATGTTCCTGATAACATAGAGGCACATGATCAAGATCATGATGGTATCCCGGATATTGTTTTCATAGGTTCGGACAAAGATGATGACGGTCTTGATGACGGATATGAGGGTGCAATCACGGTAGATATTGATGTAAACGATGAACTAGATGATCCTTTTGCACAATTACCGAACACGGATAGTGATGATGAATCCGATTATAGGGATACCGATGATGATGATGACGGGATTGAAACAATCGATGAAGACCTAGATTTAGATGGTAACTATGCCAATGATGATTCTGATGGGGATGGTACTCCAAATTACTTGGATTCGGATTTGGGAGAACAGGCGGAAACAATTGAAGTATTTAACGTTATCACTCCAAACGGAGATGGTGTACATGATGTACTCCAGATAGCTGGTCTAGAAAATTATCCCAATAATACCATACGAATATATAATAGATGGGGCGTATCTGTATTTACGACCAAAGCTTACGATACAGAGGGAAATGTGTTCGATGGTACATCTCAAGGAAGAATTACCGTAGATCAGGATAATAAACTACCTGTGGGTACCTATTTCTACATCATAGATTATGAAGAACCAACCGGAGGCATGAAGCAATTATCGGGTTACCTATATATTAATAGATAAAAGTATGTCCATACATAAAATCATAGTTAAAATATACAATTCAAAGAGTTTCGGTATTCTTGCTCTCGCTCTTTTGACCGGGTTATTTTCCTATGGACAACAAGATGCCCAGTATACGCAGTACATGTATAATACAGTCAGCGTGAACCCAGGTTACGCCGGTTCTAGGGGGCAAATTAGTATTGCTGCCTTACATCGTTCGCAATGGATAGGTTTGGATGGAGCTCCTGTGACCCAAACTTTTAATATTCATTCTCCCATTGGTTATAGGGGTATAGGCTTAGGTATGTCCATTGTAAATGATAAAATTGGGCCTACTTCAGAAACGAATTTTGATGTCGACTTTTCATACACCATATGGACTTCAACAGAGGGTAGATTAAGTTTTGGACTGAAAGCCAGTGCCAATCTACTTGATGTTCGATTTTCTGAATTGAATCAATTTGCACCGGACCAAACCTTACAGCAGGATATAGATAATAGACTTTCACCAAATATTGGAGCCGGAGTATATTATCATACAAATAACTTTTATGCTGGTCTTTCCGTTCCAAGATTTTTAGAAACTTCTCATTTTCAAGAATCGTCCTTATCAACAGCAAAAGAACAAATGAACTTTTATTTCATTACCGGATATGTATGGGACCTTAATCCTTTTCTAAAATTTAAACCTACTTTGCTTACCAAAGTAGTTCAAGGAGCCCCATTACAGGTTGATGTTTCCGCTAATTTCATGCTAAATGAAAAGTTTATCCTAGGTGCGGCCTATAGATGGGATGCGGCTTTTAGCGGTATGGCCGGATTTAACCTTTCAAATAAATTCCTTATCGGAATTGCTTATGACCGAGAGATCACCGAACTTGGAAATGCTGCATTTAATGATGGTTCTTTTGAAATTATACTAAGGTATGATTTCATTAGTCTCAAAGAGAACCTTAAATCACCAAGGTTTTTCTAAAGATTCTTTCACGAATATTCTTATTTCTACATCTATATATTTTATAAGAACTACTATTTAACCTTGTGTAAAGATGTTATTTTTGCATAATGAAGGAAGAAGAGGTAATTCTTGTAAACCGTAAGGATGAGCAAATTGGTACTATGCCAAAAATGGAAGCTCATGAAAAAGCACAACTGCACAGGGCATTTTCGGTATTTATTCTAAATAAAGATGGGGAAATCATGCTTCAACAAAGGGCTTCTCATAAATACCATTCTCCGCTGTTATGGACAAACACCTGTTG
>JBARUM010000506.1:0-2875 GCA_049645725.1 Maribacter sp. | reverse complement strand
GCGTCCTTATTCGCCAGTTATTTGAAACATCTTTGATGTTAGCGGGCAATGTAGCAAAATTGTGATCATAAAGATTTTGGCCGTACATTTTAAGACAGTAATAGAATTAAAAAAAATATGACTTATTGTTTAGGAATAAAAACAAAACAAGGATTAGTAGCCATTGCCGATACTAGAATTACTGCTGGCAAGAATAGATCTACCAAAAAAAAGATTTACATAGAACAGCGGGACGGTCATTCCTTATTTATAATGACAAGTGGTCTTCGCTCTATCCGCGATAAAGCGGTTATCTACTTTCAGGAATTGTTCAATGAAGGCATAATAAATCACAATAAAATGTATCAAGCTGCAAATGCATTTGGAAAGCAAGTAAAAAGAGTGGCCAAGGAGGACGAAGAAGCTTTAAAAAAGGCAGGGTTCAAGTTCGACCTTAACACGATAATCGGGGGTCAATTAAAAGATGACAAGGAGCATAAACTATTTCTTATCTATGCACAGGGCAATTGGGTGGAGGTAAATGACGATTCACCCTTCCTCATCATAGGTAATTCAGGACATGGTAAAACCTTGCTCAATAGAGTATTGACAAGCAACTCTTCCATGAACATGGCACTGAAGGCAGGTTTCCTTTCATTCGATGCAACTAGAATAAGCTCTAACGATGTCGGGTTTCCAATAGATGTAGTGCTCTACGACAAAGATTCGTTCACAATCAGGGAAAACCGGTTAACCGGAAAAGATATGAAACCTGTCTCCGATGGTTGGGATTCGGGGCTAAAACAAGTACTGGAAGATCTTCCGGACGAATGGATTGCCAATTCGTTCGATATTTCACACAAAACGGAAAAGCAATTATGAAGTTCGATGTAAACGGAGCACTATCCTATAATGTTAACGGGCCTACAACTTTTATTTTTAACATTCACGCACTTAATACCGGAAGTCAAAATGTCATCAAGGAAGAACTATCGGTAACACCGACAATGGAAACAGAAGAATATGCCGCCCACGACGGAAGTAGTCGTTTCGTTCGTTTAAAAGTATTAAAGCCTACTACCCTGACCGTAGCGTACAAGGCAACCGTTCAAACGAAATATGAGATTACTGACGAGAGCGACTCCCCGAACAGGGTATCCATTGTGGAGCTCGACAGCTATATAGCTTCATTTCTGTATCCTAGTAGATATTGCCAATCGGATAAATTGATGAAGTTCTCTTACCAGCATTTTGGTAAGTTCATCTCCATATACGATAAGGTACGCGCTATAGCGGAGTGGGTCAATCGAAATATTGAATACGTATCGGGTAGCACGGATGCCAATACATCGGCAGTGGATACTGTCATCGAACGTGTAGGAGTATGCAGAGATTTTGCGCACCTGGCAATAGCGCTATGTAGGGCACTTTCCATACCAGCACGCTATTTCACTGGTTACGCCTATCAATTGGTGCCTCAAGATTTCCATGCTTGCTTTGAAGCCTATATCGGTGGCAAATGGATTATATTCGATGCGACGGGTCTGGCCCCCTTAAATGGCCTGGTTAAGATAGCGAACGGAAGGGACGCCGCTGATGCCGCCGTGGCCAGTATTTTCGGTAGTGCGGTAAGCACTTCACTGAAGGTCGGGTGTACCTCTAAAGACAAAGATTTTGTTCCCTTCAACTATTTCGCCCACCAAAAAGGGATTTCATTTTAGTACTTGACCTACAGGGAAACTGATGATGGAATTGAAGCGTAGTAGATTTAGTTAGAAAGATAAATGGAAATAGCGAATTCGGCAAGGCATGATTTAAATACAAACAAGCGCTAAAAGTACACAAGATAAAGATTTAAAAGTTTGATTTAAGAATTGAGGTAAGTTCAGTAGATTTTCAGAAGTTGGAAAACCAACTACCAAAAAAAGAATTGTTTATGATTATTTGAAGATGCTGGTCAAAAGTCAGCCCTACCTGAAAATGAAGTCAACAAGAAAAGCAGGGTATTCAGGAATGTCTTTCAACTTATTGGTCAGATAAGCGCGTTAATTGTAGTGTAGACAACGACGATCCATAAATCATACGAAATTAAGTCAAAAAGGGGACACGAAATCGAAAATAAATTTAGGTCCAGATTAGTAACTCGATTCCATCCCTTTTTAAGAGGTTTCTGACCAAAGTTCTAAAATGCTATTTTCTAATTTGTTTTAGTTCCATGATGTGGAGATCTAGATCGTTCAATTTAATAAGATAGGAAGCGTCGTGAGTCATCAAACTTGATTTAACGTAGGAGCAGTGTATCGTAAGAACATAGCCTCAAATTTAAGTCAGTCTAAGAAGATTTACGAAAGGGCACATATAATATCGAGCCCAACGATAGCAGTATAATTCGTTATATTAAATTAACCTATCCAACCCGTAATTTATCCTATCAAGGTAAGTTTATTACCGGGTTATCGGTTAATTTGCTAGGGAAATTAATTTATTTAAGAAAATGAGACAACTTCAGGACGGATTTAGGAAAAGAAAAAAATTGATGAAACTAGGGAAAGAACTCATTCAACCTGGCAGGAAAGCAAGTAGCAAAGTCAGAAGGCAGTCCAAGGTGAAGTCCAATTCCCTGATAACTATGAAACCTGCACATTTGCGTACATGATATAGCTGACCAATTTCGGTGCTTCTAAAATTAAGCATTTGCCAAAAAATTAAAATATTCTTTTGGTTACCTATTGACAATCATACGGTAGTTGCGTTATAGCACCACCCTATTTGTTCCACTTCCGATAATAGATTTCAACTTCCAGGGTTGATTTACGGTCTACGAGCCATAGGAACTTATATGTAATTATCAGTTTTGGGTAGATTGTCAATCCCTATTAATTGGAAGGCCATATTT
>JBARUM010000505.1:0-2189 GCA_049645725.1 Maribacter sp. | reverse complement strand
CTGTATTTTTTTTTCGTGGGCTATTTTTACCACGACCGCACCTGGGTCGGCAACTCCGGGACACCCGGCTTCCGATAGGATACCAACATCAAACCCATTAAAGCAAGGGTCTAAAAAACTGGGGATTTCTGAAGCCTCAGTAAACTTGTTAAGTGCAAAGAGTTTTAGCGAAGGTTGTGATTTTCTTGGACTTATTTTTTTTATAAAATGTCGAGCTGTTTTTTCATTCTCAACTATGTAATGGTCAATACTTTCAATAGACCGTTTAATTGATATGGGCAGTACTTCCAGAGGAGGGCTATCTCCTAAAGTGGAAGGTATTAAATACAGTTTTCCTTTCGATGTTTTACCCGCCATACTATTTTCTAAAGTTGCTTGGCAATACGATTGCAAGCTTCATTTATGAGTTGGTATATATTTTCAAAACCGTCTTCTGAGCTATAATAGGGGTCTGGCACCTCTTTTTCAGTGTCATCATCGCTCAATAACAACCGCACCTTTTGCAATTGTTCACTATTTGCACTTAATTTTATGATATTTTCATAATTGCTTTTATCCATAGCAAAAATCATATCAAAATTATTCAGGTCATGCGATTCAAGCTTTCTGCAGACTTGCTCACTAATATCTATACCGTATTTTTTCACAACGGCAATAGATCTTGGGTCAGGAGCTTTTCCAACATGATAACCAGCAGTACCTGCGGAATCTACAAACACTAATTCCGTGTCTACCTTATTCTTAAGAATGCCTTCGGCTAACGGTGACCTACAGATATTTCCAAGGCATACCATTAGCACTTTAGTCTTCATGTAGGATTTAGGAGAATTTTTTCGTAAGGTCGTCTATATACTTACGAAATTGCTTATCTGTTTCGGCAAGATTATCTACGGTCTTACAAGCATGTAGTACAGTTGCATGGTCTCGTTTTCCAATTTGTGAGCCAATGCTTGCCAAAGAAGCTTTAGTGAATTTCTTGGCAAAGAACATGGCCAATTGGCGAGCCTGTACAATATGTCTTTTTCTGGTTTTGGATTGCAATGTGGCAACATCCATTTCAAAGTAATCGGATACTACTTTTTGAATATAATCAATAGAAACTTCGCGTTTCGTGTTTTTCACGAATTTCTCTACCACTTGTTGGGCCAGCTCTATGGTAACTTCTCTTTTGTTTAGGGTAGATTGTGCAATTAAGGAAATAATAGCACCTTCCAACTCCCTGATATTGGTTTTTATATGCTTTGCAACATATTCTATGATATCATTGGGTATTTCAACTCCATCCCTATATAGTTTGTTTTTAAGGATGGATATCCTTGTTTCATAGTCAGGACTCTGGAGTTCCGCGGAAAGTCCCCATTTAAAACGTGACAATAATCGTTGTTCAATATCCTGCATATCCACAGGCGCTTTGTCCGAAGTAAGGACCACCTGCTTACCGTTTTGATGTAAGTGATTGAAAATATGGAAAAACACGTCTTGCGTACCGGATTTACCCGACAAGAATTGCACATCATCTATTATAAGAACATCTATAAGCTGATAAAAATGAATAAAATCATTTCTTGTATTTTTCTTGACAGATTCAATATACTGTTGTGTAAATTTTTCCGCTGAGATATATAGGACTGTACGCTCTGGATATTTATCTTTGATTTCTACCCCGATAGCATGTGCCAAATGGGTTTTACCTAATCCAACACCACCAAATACCAGTAACGGATTAAAAGAGGTGCCTCCAGGTTTATTGGCAACGGCCATTCCTGCGGAACGAGCTAATCTATTGGAATCACCTTCCAAGAAATTATCAAAATTATAATTGGGATTTAATTGGGATTCTATTTTAATATTTCGAATCCCAGGAATAACAAACGGGTTTCGTAATTCCGGATTCTTGGATTTAATGGATACATCCATTTCCTGCGGACTTATATTACCCCTATTGGAACTTGGTATTTTTTCAGTAAACGGTTCTTTGTTACCGTATGTGTTCTCCATACGAATAATGTACACCAGTTTAGCGGACTCTCCCAACTCTTTAGTGAGAGCTACTTTAAGAAGCTTTACATAGTGCTCCTCAAGCCACTCATAGAAAAATTTACTGGGTACTTGAATACTTAAAGCATTGTCTGTTAATTTAATAGCCTTAATAGGCTCAAACCAAGTTTTGAATGCCTGCGGTTGGATAT
>JBARUM010000504.1:0-1725 GCA_049645725.1 Maribacter sp. | reverse complement strand
GCCATTTCAGCCAATTCTTCGTTGTGTGTGACGATGACGAATGTTTGCCCAAAATTTTCCCTTAGTTCAAAAAACAGGCTGTGAAGTCTATCTGCACTTTCAGAATCTAGGTTGCCACTTGGTTCATCGGCAAAAATAATTGAAGGATTGTTAATCAGTGCTCTAGCAACGGCTACTCGTTGCTGCTCTCCACCGGATAATTCCGAAGGTTTGTGATGACGTCTTTGGGACAACCCCAAGAAATCCAATAACTCCTTAGCTCTTTCTTCAGCGTCTTTTTTAGAAGTCTTTTTTATAAAAGCTGGGAGACATACATTTTCCAAAGCAGTAAACTCTGGTAATAGTTGATGAAACTGAAATATAAAACCAATATGTTCATTTCTAAATCTTGCCAATTCCTTGTCCGAGAGTTGCGTAATCTCCGTTCCGTTTATGATTAGGCTACCATCTTTTTTATTGGATTGGCTATCCAAGGTTCCAAGGATTTGCAAAAGTGTAGTTTTTCCTGCTCCTGAAGCTCCTACAATAGATACAACCTCGCCATTTTTAATATGAAGATCAACGCCTTTTAGAACCTCTAGTTCTCCGTAGAATTTGTGAATATTTGAGGCTTTAATCATAGTTTTTTATATCGGAAGTGAAATTAGGAAACGGTATGGACATGGCAAAATATAGCTACAGGGTATTGTAGTAACAACTATATCTAACTAGGAACACTGGTATATTAAAAGCATCACGACCAATCTTCAGGAAGGGTTTATGAAACCATTGTATATTTAACTTCAATTTTTGAGATATTTTGGTAAAATTCGAGAATTAATATTTACTTTTGTTTAAATATTTTTAAAATTAATTAAACATAATTTATGTCCCCGTATAGAAATTTAGAGGAGTATAATTTAGAGATTACAGATGAGGTTAGAAGCAGGTATTCTTCCATTATTGATGAAATTGGCGAGGATGTTTCTCGGGAGGGGTTGGTAAAGACTCCAGAAAGAGCAGCAAAGGCGATGTTATTTCTAACTCAAGGGTACAAACAAGATGCGGTAGAAATACTTCAGGGTGCCATGTTCAAGGAGGCTTATGATGATATGGTCATTATAAAGGATATTGAATTATACTCTTTATGTGAACATCACATGCTTCCGTTTTTTGGTAAAGCGCATATAGCTTATATTCCCAACGGGCATATTGTTGGCTTAAGTAAAATTCCTAGGGTTGTGGACGTTTTTGCCCGCAGACTACAAGTACAAGAACGTCTAACACATGATATTTTAGAATGCATAAATAGTACTTTAAAGCCTAAAGGTGTTGCTGTGGTTATAGAGGCCTCTCACATGTGTATGATGATGAGAGGAGTGCAAAAGCAAAATTCGGTTACCACTACTTCTGGTTTTAGAGGGCAATTTGAAAAAATAGAAACTCGAAACGAGTTTTTAAAACTGATTAGTTCAGATTTATCATAAGATGTTTTTATAAAATCTAAAGTCTTATAAACCAATAGTTTTGGCATCTTTCTTGTATAATTGATAAGTATTATTAATTTTATGATATGCCAAAAACTAAGGATAAGAAATATAAACAACTTTTTTTAGGGATTTTATTTGATGCCATTGGAATGTTGTCCTTCGCAATTCCTTTTATTGGTGATTTTTCGGATATCATATGGGCGCCTTTGGCTGGTTGGTTAATGACAAGAATGTATAAAGGAAAAACCGGACAAGC
>JBARUM010000503.1:0-3426 GCA_049645725.1 Maribacter sp. | reverse complement strand
CCAGAAGAAAACGTAATTACCGGTAACGTAACTCTCTATGGAGCAACAGCGGGAAGAGCTTATATAAATGGAAGAGCTGGAGAACGGTTCTGCGTTCGTAATTCCGGTGCAAAAGCTGTTGTAGAAGGTATAGGCGATCATGGCTGTGAGTATATGACAGGTGGTATAGCTGTTATCTTGGGTGAGGTTGGAAGAAATTTTGGAGCAGGAATGAGCGGCGGCATTGCTTTTGTTTTAGATCAAAACAAGACATTTAAGAAAAGATGTAGTGGAGAAGGATTAAACCTTTTGGCTGTAGAGGAGGATAACGACATCAAACAATTAAAGGATTTAATAGAAAGTCACTACAACGCGACTCAAAGTCCATTGGCCCAAAGAATTTTGGAAAATTGGGAAACCTACCTGCCAAAATTTGTTAAGGTGTTACCTGAGGAGTATAGACAAGCTTTAATACGTCTCGAACAAGAAAAATTACAAACTATATAAATCGAAACATGGGAAAGATAACGGGATTTTTGGAATTCGATAGAAAAGTGGAGGATTACGCTCCAGTAGAGAAACGTCTAAAAAACTATAAGGAGTTTACGTTGCCCTTAAAAGAAACAGATTTAAAAAATCAAGGTGCACGATGTATGGACTGTGGTATTCCATTTTGCCATAGTGGATGTCCCTTGGGAAATCTAATTCCAGATTTCAATGATGCCGTATATAGAGGAAAATGGGAAAAAGCGGCCAATATATTGCATTCAACCAATAACTTTCCAGAGTTTACGGGTAGACTTTGCCCTGCGCCATGCGAGGAAGCATGTGTTCTGGGTATAAATGAAGATCCTGTTTCTATTGAGAATATTGAAAAGAACATTGTTGAAAAGGCATTTGAAAAGGGATGGATAACTCCCCAACCTCCGTTAAAACGTACTAACAAAAAGGTTGCGGTTATAGGCTCTGGCCCCGCAGGATTAGCTGCTGCGCAACAATTGAATAGAGCGGGACACCTTGTCACAGTTTTTGAGAGGGACGAAAAACCAGGAGGGTTGCTTAGATATGGGATTCCTGATTTTAAAATGGAAAAACATGTTATTGATCGTAGATTGAAGGTCCTTCAAGAGGAGGGTATTTCTTTTAAATGCAATATAAATGTAGGTATTGATATTAAAGCTGATGAGCTAAAATCTAATTTTGATGCCATAGTTCTTTGTGGGGGAGCAACCGTAAGAAGAAATCTGCCCATCAAGGGTTCAGATTTGAAAGGAGTAGTTCAAGCAATGGACTTTCTCCCTCAAAACAATAGACGTGTAGATGGTGTTAAAAAATTCAAAGAAGAAATACTTGCAACAGGTAAAAATGTTATTGTAATTGGTGGCGGAGACACTGGTTCCGATTGTATCGGAACATCTTTTAGACAAGGTGCAAAATCGGTTTCAAACTTTGAAATCATGCCAATGTCAACAACTGAAAGACCAGAAGACCAACCATGGCCTTTTTGGCCTATGCGTTTAAGAACAAGTTCTTCGCACAAAGAAGGCGCAGAACGTTTCTTTAGCATTTCAACAAAAGAATTTATTGGAGATAAAGATGGAAATCTTAAAGGACTTATTACAGCTGAAGTAGAATGGATTAAGCAGCCTGGTCAGCGACCAATACTAAAGGAAATAGAAGGTACGGAAAAAGAGTGGAAATGTGAATTAACACTTTTAGCCTTAGGCTTTACAGGATCTGAAATGACCATTGCAGAACAACTTGGTTTAGAAGCGGACAATAGAACCAACATAAAAGCCAGTGAAAAAGATTTCGAAACTAATATCCCAGGGGTCTTCGTAGCTGGTGATCAACGTAGAGGGCAATCCTTGATTGTATGGGCGATTTCGGAAGGCCGCCAAGCAGCACATCACGTTGACACCTATTTAATGGGAGAATCTTTTTTACCTTTAAAAGGTGATGGAGATTTACCAAGGGTTTAACTTTATGTCCATTATAGGAAAAAGTAAAGGTCTGCTCGTAAGCAGGCCTTTTTTGTATCATGTTCTTTATATTTTCTGTACCTCTTTCAATTTATGACCATATGGACAAGTATAGTAAGAAACTTTGGTATGATTATTGGTATATTGAATATATTGATTAGCAATGAAACGAGCTTCTCTTCTTCTAGTATTACTTGCGGTTCATTATTCCTGTATACCAACCCGTATAGCCCCTACTATTGAAGACTATAGAGTAACTAAAGGGAAAAAGTTCAAAAGAAGCTTGCCACAACGGCAAATGTTTGTATTTGAAGATACAAAAGCTGCTAACAAATTCTACAACTATATCAATACGAAATTTGAACTGAATGACATAGATGTATATGATAATGTTCCCTTCACCATAAATCAGAAGCAATACTTTTTCTCTTTTTACGAAGTTGATATTCCAAATAAAACAATTAATCTCATTCCTCTAGCCATTGATGCCCTTTTACAAAGTGCAGATATTGACCCGATAATGGATGGACAATATGAAACAAGAAAAGGAAATTGGTATATCGCAATCGAAGTATATTGCGACACAGAACAGGATTCCTTAAATCCGAAATCCGCTTCGCTAGCTTTAGTTTCTGAATATCTTCGTCTCCTTAAAAATGAATACTTAGCTTCTCACAATTACAATGAAGTGCTGTTTAAAGACTAGCCAATACTTTTACTTATCATCCTCAAGTAATATGATGCATAGGATAAATTTACTTTAATCAATAACAAATCCCAAGACTAGATAGCCCGCTGAACTAAAGGCCACTACAAACTTGGATATAATATTACCCTTGGGTTCCTCTTCAAGATACTATTCAATTTTACCCAAAAAAAAGGCCCCCTTCACGTAACGTGAAGGGGGCCTTCGAAAAAGGCGGCTACCTACTCTCCCACTTGGTATAGCAGTACCATCGGCGCAAACGGTCTTAACTTCCCTGTTCGGAATGGTAAGGGGTGGGCCCCGTCGCCATGGCCACCTAAAATCTTGCCCTGGACTTGGTCCAGGATCTCGTATTTTTTAATGCCCGGTAATTCTCCGCGATTGCTGAGCGTAGCCGAAGCATGACATAATAATGGAACAGGTACCCAAAAAGAAAGTAACGATGTATCGTTCTTGTAGAAATACGTATATAAAAGTAATGAAAAAAGTTGCACCCCCGTCCGGGGACGGGGGATGCGCGTGCGCAAGCCTGACGGACAATTAGTACCACTCGGCTACGGATATTACTACCCTTCCACCTATGGCCTATCGACGTGGTCATCTCCCACGGTCCTTTAAAGAAATCTCATCTCGTGGCCGGTTTCGCGCTTATATGCTTTCAGCGCTTATCCGATCCCGACATAGCTACCCAGCGATGCCCCTGGCGGGACAACTGGTGCACCAGCGGTCGGTCCGACCCGGTCCTCTCGTACTAGGGTC
>JBARUM010000502.1:0-1566 GCA_049645725.1 Maribacter sp. | reverse complement strand
TATCCCATATTATTAATAAACTGTTCAGATGGGATAATCTTGTAACCAAATTTATTTGAAATATTCTCATAATGTGAATTGATCATTTTTAAAATATCGTCGGTGGACATTGTCGAATTTTGGGAATATAAATCATTAACACCATCAAGCCTGTACCAAGGAAAAAGAAAACGTAGTGCATCGTACTCCGTAATAAGTGGAACACTACCATGGTCATCATCCGGATAGTATTCCCATTTAAATAATAAATTATTGTATTCCTTGGACTCAAGGGATTTTACAAATTTCATTATCGACTTCATCTGTATAGTGTAATATGTGTCGGGAACGGTATCACTTTGGACACTTTCAATGTCCATGCCTTCTTCCAATGTATTTGCGACACCAATAAAAAGGCTCTTGTTTTCAAACCTATTCTTTGTCAATAACGAATCGGCAAAATTAAGAAACCCTCTGTTATCCCACCATAAACTTGGATCGATTGCTACATAATTACTAAAAAGCTCAGGTCTGGTCACAAGGGCATTGATAACGCTTAAGCCTCCAAAAGAATGACCGACAAAAGTTCTATAGCCAGATGCCGGGTATGCCTTTTCCATGTGTGGTATTAATTCTTCTTCAACAAAATCAAGAAAATTGTTTCCTCCGCCCGAGATATATGGAATACTATCACCCGAAATAAAGTCGATATCGACCTGTGATGGTGTTAAATCCAGTGTCCTATTAGTATTGGCTATTCCTACTACTATCATTTCCGGTACAACCATATTTCCACTGGCGAGACTTAATTGATCTACCATGCCAGCTAAAGACTTGAAATGAGAAGGTCCATCTAACAAATATAGTACTGGGTACTTAGCTGCTTCATTTGATTTCTCTTTTGCGCTTTCAGGAATATAAATCCATATTTCCCTAGACTCGCCCAAAACATTTGAATATATACTATCCACTTGCCCTATGACCAGTGAACTTTCATTAATAATATTTTTTTCGGTTTTCTTTTTGCAACTTATAGAATTCAAGGTGACAAAGGTGAATAATACAATTCTAAAAATTAGTCTAAGGCATTGGTTTTCCATTTCGTTATCGTCTTATAATATTTCACTGTTTATGACAGGTTATTACAACTCAGCGTTTATTTGAACTTTGTCCTTCTAAATTTACGAAATTTCGTCAAGCATGGGAAGGCGGTTTTTTATTTAAAGCTTTTTGTTACAAATGACCTTTGAGTCTATTTTTTAAATTGGTAACGCAACGTTTTCAATAATTGACATCTCTTCTAAAATACCTTTTATGCAAACTAAATCCGTCTTGCTTTTAATATTCGTCTTATTCTTGGCCTGCAACAAAAACGATGATGGGGAACCTTCTTTTCCGAATAACTATTTCATTGCCCAAAGAGCCGATATTACATGGCAAGGATCCACCGAAATCGTTTTGACTGCTAGTGACACACTTATCTTTTTAGCGGTCGGGAACGGTCTGGATAATGGTGTATTGGTCGCCAAAATAAAATTTGACGGGATCGGATCCTATATCTTGAATGACCTCGATGGTATTTACTAC
>JBARUM010000501.1:0-2542 GCA_049645725.1 Maribacter sp. | reverse complement strand
GTATTGGGGTTGGTTGGAGTATCAATTGGTGTTTGAAACCAATGGAATTGCGGATGCAGAAGAAAAATTGAGAAAGGCTATTGAAATAGTTACAAAAACCACTGTAGAGGACACCTCTTTTTCACATATAAATGAGGTACTTTTGAATAAAATCGTTATTAACGAATATTCAAAATCTTATTTAACCAAAGAAGTGGATACAGAGAATAAGGAGGGTTATTTTGTAATATATAAAAGGTTGGTGAATCGTCTTAGTAAAATGATACAGAGTGTAGATTCGGGTTATTCATATCCTTCAAGTTTGGCAAGTACCATTTTAGAAGGCTCTTTGCATCAAAATTTCTTAAAAGATCATTTTAGTTCATTAACGGATTGTCATGACAAACAGGACCCGACACAATACTTTTTACTCTTAACCTTTTCATCACTAAAATCTAACTAAGAATGTCAAAAAATATTCTGACCGCTTGGCAGCGGCTTATAGGGCTGTTAAGTCTAGACAAAAGAGATGTTTTTCAAGTCTTTTATTATGCGATTTTTGCGGGAATAGTGAGTTTATCGCTACCTCTTGGAATTCAAGCAATCATTAACTTGATACAAGGCGCCCAGGTTAGTACTTCTTGGATAGTATTGGTGGTGCTGGTAACCCTTGGTGTAGCATTTGTGGGTATTCTCCAACTCATGCAAATACGCATTATAGAAAACGTACAGCAAAAAATATTCACTAGAGCTTCTTTTGAGTTTGCCTACCGTTTCCCAAAAATAAAAATGAGTGAATTAAGAGATAATTATCCACCGGAATTGGCTAACAGATTTTTTGATATTCTTAATGTGCAAAAAGGGCTACCAAAACTTTTGATAGACTTTCCAGCGGCACTATTACAAATTATTTTTGGATTACTTCTGCTATCTTTTTACCATCCTTTTTTTATAATTTACGGTATACTTTTGATTGTTCTCATTTACGTGGTTTTCAAATTTACGGTACAGAAAGGGCTTGAGACAAGTTTGGCGGAATCTAAAAGTAAGTACAAAGTTGCTCACTGGATTCAGGAAGTCGCGCGATCTATTGTTAGTTTTAAACTTTCGGGTAGGACGTCCCATGCATTGGACAAAGCAGATACCCTAGTGGATTATTACTTGGTTTCAAGGGAAAGTCATTTTAGGATTTTGGTATTACAGTTTATTCAGATGATTGGTTTTAAAATATTGGTTACCGCTGGTCTATTGGTCATAGGTGGTTTATTGGTATTAAACCAAGAAATGAACATCGGGCAGTTCGTAGCCGCCGAAATCATCATACTTTTGGTGATTGCCTCCGTGGAGAAACTTATTCTTGGATTAGAATCTTTCTATGATGTTCTTACTTCATTAGAAAAACTTGGTCAGGTGGTAGACAAAGAGTTAGAGCCGCAAGAGGGTGAGAAACCCTTTGCGGAAGATGGTCAGTTCAGTGTGGAATTAAGTAATGTAAGCTACCTTGTTCCTAATACGGAACAGAAGATTATAGACAATCTTTCTATTGCAATTGCACCGACTGACAGAATCCTTTTAACTGGACCTAACGGGTCCGGAAAATCAACTTTATTACGGCTAATTGCAGGAATCGTTGAACCCACAGAAGGTGATATCTATGTCAATAATATCTCCTTAAAAGGGCTACATTTAAACTATTATCGTGCTCAACTTGGGCAATCCTTAACTGAGGAGACTCCCTTTGAAGGCACCCTGCTGGACAATATAACTTTTGGAGATGCCTTAATACCAAAAGAAGATATATTATGGGCTATAGAAAAATCGGGATTAACGAAGTTCGTTAAAGAGCAAAAGATAGGTCTGAAAACAGTAATATATCCAGAAGGAAAACAAATCTCAAGTACAATTGCCAAGAAGATAGTTTTGGCAAGAAGTATCGTAAGAAGGCCAAAATTGTTAATCCTGAAGGATCCTCTTGATCAGTTTGATTCTGCTGAGGCCACACGGATAATGGACTTTTTAATTGACCCCATACATCCCTGGGCATTAGTAGTTGTTAGTCAAAATCCTAATTGGGTTAAAAGATGTGGCCGAATTTTGGTTTTAGAGCAAGGAAAATTAATTAGTGAAAAGTAAATAAGGATGTTGAACATATCTAGAAATAGCATAAATAAACAGGTGGATCTAAAGGGTTATATATCCACCAACCGAGTTTTTCATCAAAGGTATTACAAGCACTTTAATAGATTTTTAAAGGGTTTTGGTATTATGATTTTAATACTCTTTTTTCTGCCATGGACACAAAATGTTACTGGTAAAGGGTACTTAACAACTCTGAAGCCTGACCAACGACCCCAGACCATACAATCGCCAATACCAGGAAGAATTGAAAAATGGTACGTACAGGAAGGAGATTACGTTAAAAAGGGAGATACCATTCTGTTTATATCTGAAATTAAGAATGAATATTTTGACCCTAACTTGGTCTCTCGTACAGGAGATCAAATAAGGGCTAAATCCGCTTCTGTGGTATCTTATGAAGGGAAGGTAAACGCCCTTCGTAATC
>JBARUM010000500.1:0-1890 GCA_049645725.1 Maribacter sp. | reverse complement strand
ACTACCCCTACTTCTTCATCCTTACAGGCAGTGGCATTCATTCCGGTAGCGGAATAGAACACACCGTTTCCTTCATATTTTTCAATCTTATTTATAGGCAACTTTGTGTAACTAGCCCCTGTGGCAGCCATTATCGCCTTTGTTTTTATGACCTTACCGTTAGTGGCACAGAGTATAAAGTGTTCGCCCGTATGCTCAATGCGCTCTGCCTTATGTGGAATAGAAATATTGCAGCCAAATTTCTGTGCTTGTATGTACGCCTTGTTGGCAAGATCGTTTCCAGAGATTCCCGTAGGAAATCCAAGATAATTTTCTATTTTAGAACTCTTTCCTGCTTGGCCTCCAGGTGCGTTACTATCAATGGTAACTACGCTTATACCCTCCGATGCCGCATAAACACTAGCCGCCAATCCTGCAGGTCCGGCGCCTATCACCAATAAATCAAATACCTTGTCCTCAAAATCCATAAGTACTCCGGTATATCTTGCCAATTGGTCCAAAGAAGGGTTCTGACAAACGTTTGCTTCGCTATTTATCAATAGAGGAAGGGCATCCGTAGAAAGATTAAAATGGTTCAAAAGCTCCTGAGCTTCCTCGGAAATATCGATATCCAAAAAATTATACCAAATATGATTCTTATCCATGAAGTCCCTAATGGCATAGGTCTCCTTAGAATTTCCAGAACCTATAAGTTTCATGCCACCCGTAAATTCGGAAAGCACCGTTTCCTGACGCAGTAGAAAAGCGTTCAATAGAACATCACTAATATCGCTATGCTGTGCAATTGCCTCCTTTAGTTTTAAGGGAGCTATTCGCAAAAGGGTAGTCCCCGGTTTCGCAATTGCTTGGAACTGGGAAGCCCTATGGCTGAGCATACTACTATCTCCTGAAAATTGATTTTTCTCGTGTTCCACAATAACAGTACCTGAATTAACATCGACAATGGATACTCTACCGGCCAGCACAACAAAAAAATCATATTGTAAATCTCCAAGTTTTATGACTATGGTCTCCTTGTCATAAGATTCAATACTTCCGTACTTTTTTAAAGTACTAATCTGGCGCTGCGTAAGTTCTGGAAAACGGGAATCTTTCATATTTTATACTTCGTATTGGGCCATAAGTTCATGGGTATAGCACCATGCCCATTGTTCGTTTGGTTCTGCGGAAATCATGACTGGATGATTATGGGAAGTTGCATGCTTACTGGCGTGTTTGTTAAGTGAGCTATCACAGCACAAGGCAATTCCACATGCTTGACACGTGCGTAAATGCACCCAAGAAGCACCTGTTTTCATACACTCCTCACAAGTATAGGATTTAGGTCTTTTTATATTGCGAAGCACCTCTAAATGTTCACATTTTTTTGCTCGTAAAGCCATATTTAAAAATACGACAAACTACCTTAACTGCCTTGTTCCGCATAACAATTATGATGATTTTAAGTATTTTAAAAACTATGGGTTCAGCAGGTTATAATATTATTTAAAAAGCAACGTATTGCTACACAAAAAAAGGAAAACTTCTGAAAATTTCTTACATTCGGACTCCCCTATTATCCACAAAGTTCCACCTATGCCCCTATTAAATTCAAACTATAATCCACCGTTATTCTTTAAGAACGGACATTTGTCTACGATGTACGCCGGGCTTATAAGAAAAGTAAATGGTCTAGAACAAAAAAGAGAACGGCTTACCCTTCCGGGAGATGATTTTCTTGACTTAGACTGGAGTTATTCCCCAGTTCCTACTGATAAGGTTGTTCTGCTATTACACGGCCTAGAGGGGACTGCGCAACGAGCCTATAGTCCGGGTAGTGCCAAAGCATTAGTAAACGCTAATTTTGATGTCTGTGCCGTTAACTTCAGAGGTTGCAGCGGCGCACCAAAC
>JBARUM010000499.1:0-8511 GCA_049645725.1 Maribacter sp. | reverse complement strand
AATAATCATTAAAAATATTTAAATGCACTCCAGATTCTATCAGATGGGGGTAATTGAGAGAAGCAAACGCTTGAAAATTTTCTGCATTTATTTTTGTAGTCCTATTACCGCGGTAAAGTTTATATTCAAAATAAAGACCTACTTCTTGCACAACGGCTTTACCTTTTTTCTGCAAGGCCGCAATCTGAATAGATGTTATTAGATTTTCTTTAGCATCTGTTCTTAAGTCGCCAATTGGAAGCTGGGACCCTGTTAGAATTACGGCTTTAGAAAGATTTTCTAATAAAAAACTTAAAGCCGATGCGGTATAGCTCATAGTATCGCTTCCGTGCAAAACTACAAAGCCATCATACTCCTCGTAATTAGAAGCAATAATTTCCGCAATGCTCGTCCAATGGTCAGGGTTCATATCAGAGGAGTCTATTGGCTTTTCAAATGACAAGGTGTCAATGGCACAATCCAGTTGCTTCAGTTCCGGAATACTTTTCAATAGTTGATTAAAATCAAAGGCCTTTAATGCACCGGAAGAATAATCTTTGACCATTCCTATGGTACCTCCCGTATAGATTAATAAGATTTTACTTTTATCCGATTTCAATATCAGTAATTTTTTAAATTAAATACCAAAGACATCTATGGAATTCGCCGTTGTAATCGATGCTATTTCCTGCGTCTCTTTTTTGTATAAGGAAGATAGCTTCTTCAAAACATCTACAATATAGGAACTTTCGTTTCGCTTACCTCGGTAAGGTACAGGAGCCAAATAAGGGGAATCCGTCTCTAATACAATATTTTTCAAATCAATTTGATTTAAAAACGTATCTATTTTTCCATTTTTAAATGTCACCACACCACCTATCCCTAATTTCATATTGTAGGAAATTGCCTTTTCCGCCTGATTTACCGTACCTGTAAAACAATGAAAAATTCCACGAAGTTCCTCTCCCTTTTGCTCTTCTAAGATTTCAAAAATTTCCTCAAAGGCATCTCTACAATGTATTACGATAGGAAGTTTATAATTTTTCGCCAATTGGATTTGATATCGAAATGCCTCCTGTTGCTGTTTCAAAAAACTTTTATCCCAATATAAATCGATGCCTATTTCGCCTACTGCACAAAACTCATGTTGGCTCAGCATGTCCTCCACATGAGCCAACTCAGATAGGTAATTCTCATTTACATGCGTTGGATGCAACCCCATCATTAAATAAACATTATCCGGATAGCTAGCTTTCAAATCCAACATTCGTTGTGTATATGTGGAGTCGATTGCAGGAATAAAAAAGCGTTTCACGTTTTCATTCATGGCTTTAGTAATGATTTCCGCTCTATCGTTATCAAAAGCCTCACTATATAAATGTGTGTGGGTATCTGTAATTATCATAACGCAAAAATAGGTTTATCTTTAACAAAATTTCATAATGAGCTCCCTTAAAAAGTTTTTAACCAAGAAGAAATTTACAAGCATTCCACTAATCCTTATAGCAACCAATCACTTTGAGGTTAGAGCAAAAATCAATGGTATAAAAGGACGTTTTATTTTGGATACGGGAGCTTCGAATACTTGTATAGCTATGGATAAAATCGACTATTTTAATCTTGTATCCAAAACTTCGGAAATTAAAGCGGCAGGTGCAGGCGCCGTAGATATGAAAACTTTAATTTCTAAAAAGAATACTATTGAGATTGGTAAGTGGAAAAAGAAAAAACTAGAAATTGTATTGTTAGATTTGGTTCATGTCAACGAAGCACTAACTACTCATAAAGCTTTACCAGTTGATGGTATAATCGGCTCAGACGTTTTAATGAAGGCCAAGGCGATTATTGACTATGACAAGAAATGCGTTTTTTTAAAACCGAAGAAATAATCAAGGTACTGTATTGCATAAAAAAACTCCAATAGGTTTATTGGAGCTTTTTTAAGACTATTTATAAGAAGAATTACATCTCCAATGCCTTTTTAACATTTCCATCCATCAATAACTCTTCTGGACTTTCTAAAGCCTCTTTTATAGCTACCAAAAAACCAACAGATTCCTTACCATCAATAATTCTGTGGTCATAAGAAACTGCAACGTACATTATTGGAGCAATCGCAATAGCCCCATCCTTCGCAATTGGTCTTTCCACAATATTATGCATACCCAATATTGCACTTTGAGGTGGGTTTATTATGGGAGTAGACAGCATGGAACCAAAAACACCACCATTAGTTATGGTAAATGTACCTCCGGTCATTTCATCAACCGTAATCTCTCCTTCCCTTGCGCGTATAGCCAGTCTTTTAACCTCTGCTTCAACTCCTCTAAAAGTAAGGTTTTCTGCATTTCTTATTACAGGAACCATTAAACCTTTAGGGCCCGAAACCGCTATACTTATATCGCAGAAATCATAAGAAATCATCTCTTTTCCATCAATCATGGAATTTACGGCGGGATACATTTCTAATGCACGTACCACAGCTTTAGTAAAAAAGGACATAAAACCTAAACCTACGCCATGCCTTTGCTTAAAATCTTCTTTATACTGATTTCGCAATGCGAAAATGGCCGACATATCTACCTCATTGAAAGTAGTCAGCATAGCCGTCTCATTTTTAGCTGCAACCAAACGCTCCGCTACTTTTCTACGCAGCATGGAGAGCTTTGACCGACTCTCCCCTCTACTTCCTCCAGTTACCCGTGAACCCATGGATGGGACAGCCTTTACAGCATCTTCCTTGGTAATCCTACCGTCACGACCAGTACCTGAAACTGAGGAAACTCCCACTCCTTTTTCGTCTAAAATCTTCTTTGCTGCAGGTGAAGGGACTCCAGAGGCATAAGTTTCTTTGGCCTGTGAAGGTTGTGGTGCTTTCTCACTGTCTTTTTTATTGGGCGCATTTTCTTGTTGTTTGGTCAAGTCTTTTTCCGCATCGGATCCTGAGCCCTCATCCCCACCGCCAGTTGAACTTGCAGCCTTGCCAGCCCCATCAGGTTTAGCTGCACTAGTATCTATCAAACAAACTATGGCACCCACCTCAACGGCATCACCAACTTCTGCTTTAAGGGTTACTATACCACTCGCCTCTGCCGGCAATTCCAAAGTGGCCTTATCCGAATCAACTTCCGCTATTGCTTGGTCTTTTTCAACATAATCACCATCTGCAACCAACCATTCCGCGATTTCTACCTCTGTGATAGACTCGCCCGGAGATGGAACTTTCATTTCTAAAATCATGCTTTGTATAATTTGATATTTTACTTTTTATTCCTTTGGCTTAGTCATATTATCCTTGGTCTTGTCAAAGACATAATCTATAACCTGCTGATGTCTCATTTTAGAACGAACCGAACTCCCCGCTGCAGGAGCGGCATAAAAGCGTCGTGAGGCTACTCTAAATTTCTGAGCTTCGCTAAAATGCATCATCAAGTGACTCCAAGCACCCATATTTCTTGGCTCTTCCTGTGCCCAAACCACATCATCCGCATTTTTATACTTCTCAATAATATCCTTCATTTTTTGCTCTGGCAAGGGAAACAATTGCTCCAATCTAACCAAAGCTATATCATCACGACCAAATTCTTCTTTTACCGCTAATAAGTCATAATAGAACTTACCTGTACAAAAAACTAAACTCTTTACCTTTTTTTCATCCGCGGATGTATCATCTATTACCTCTTGAAAACTTCCATTGGCCATCTCTTCCACTGTTGAAACAGCTTTCGGATGTCTTAAAAGACTTTTTGGGGTGAATATTATTAATGGTTTCCTGAAATTAACCTTCATCTGCCGTCTAAGGATATGAAACATTTGAGCGGGGGTGGTAACATCCGCAATGTACATATTATCTCTAGCGCACAACTGTAAGTAACGCTCCATCCTTGCAGAGGAATGCTCCGCACCTTGACCTTCGTAACCGTGTGGCAGCAACATTACAAGACCGTTTTGCAATTTCCACTTATCCTCTGCAGCAGAAATATACTGATCTATCATTATCTGTGCACCATTACTAAAATCTCCAAACTGCGCTTCCCAAATTGTCAAAGTATTTGGACTTGCCATGGAGTAACCATAGTCGAATCCCACTACGCCATATTCAGATAATAAAGAATTGTAAATCTGGAATAGTCCTTGGTTATCGGAAAGGTGATTCAATAATAACACCTCCTCTTCACTTTCCTCAACCTTCATTACGGCATGCCGGTGAGAAAAAGTTCCACGTTCCACATCTTGCCCCGACATACGAACACCAAAACCTTCTTCCAAAAGTGTACCATAAGCTAAAAGCTCTCCCATGGCCCAATCTAGAGTATCGGTTTCAAAGAACATCTTTTTACGGTCATTTATTAACTTTTCTACCTTACGCAAGAATTTCTTTCCTGGCGGTAGTTTTGTTATAACCTGAGCTATCGCCGTGAGCTTCTTTTTATTATATGTGGTATCCACGGAATCCATCATCTCCCATTCCCTGACATTGATAAAACCTTTCCACTCATCAGCCATAAATGGCGTAATCTCTGTCTTATCCTCTTTTCTTGAATCCTCTAATTTTTCTTCTAGCGCCTCCTTATACTGATTTTCCAATTCGGCCACATAGCCATCATTGATAACCCCCTCCTTAATCAGGCGCTCCGCATAGATATCTCTGGGATTCTTATGTTTGGCTATTGCCTTATATAGATTTGGTTGTGTAAATCGAGGCTCATCACCTTCATTATGACCATATTTTCTGTAACCTAACAAGTCGATAAATACGTCCCTTTCAAATTTCATCCGATACTCCAATGCAAACAAAGAGGCATGGACTACAGCTTCAGCATCGTCGGCATTTACATGTAAAACAGGGCTTAAAGTCACTTTTCCAACATCTGTGCAGTAAGTAGAAGACCTAGCATCCAAATAATTGGTGGTAAACCCAATTTGATTATTCACGACTATGTGAATGGTACCACCTGTTCTATATCCATCCAAAGTAGCCATTTGAATTACTTCATAAACCAATCCTTGACCGGCAATCGCTGCATCCCCGTGCACTACTATGGGTAAAACTTTTGAAAAATTATCAGCGAAATGAGCATCCTGTTTGGCTCTTGCTATACCTTCCACAACGGCACCTACCGTTTCCAAATGCGATGGATTAGGTGCAATGTTCATTTTAATCTTGTTTCCATTGTCGGACATCCTATCGGAGGTCCAACCTAAATGATACTTTACATCTCCATCAAAAATTTCCTGTTCATAATCCTTCCCGTCAAACTCACTAAATATATCCTTAGCGGACTTACCAAAAATATTGGTTAGTACGTTCAAGCGTCCTCTATGGGCCATTCCCATAACAAACTGCTCCACTCCCATTTCAGCGGCACGTTCTACTATGGCATCCAAACCAGGTATAAGAGATTCATTACCTTCTAAAGAAAAACGTTTTTGACCTACATATTTGGTATGTAAAAACCCTTCAAAAGAAACGGCTTGATTTAATTTTTTAAGGATGTGTTTTTTACGGTCAGGATTAAAATTAGGATGGTTGTCATTTACATTTATCCAATCCTGTATCCATTTCACCCTTTCCGGTTTACGTATATACATATACTCCACCCCAATTGCATCACAATAGATACTTGTAAGGTGACGTATTATTTCTTTTAAGGGACTTGGACCTATGCCAATAATATCGCCGGCGTTAAAGACTGTTTCCAAATCTGCTGGCTCAAGACCAAAATTTTCAATTTCCAGTGTGGGAATATATTTTCTTCTCTCCCTTACAGGATTTGTTTTTGTAAAAAGGTGACCACGACTTCTATAACCGTCAATTAACCTAATTACCTGAAATTCTTTCTGTAAAGATTCCGGCATTTCGAACTGGCTTCCGTTAACCATAGAAACCACCCTGTTTTCAGTATTTAGATCCAATTCCTCTAAGGAAGTTTCCATACCAAAATCGAAACCTTGAAAAAAAGCGCGCCAACTAGGTTCTACGCTATCGGGGTTCGTTAAATACTTATCATACATCTCAGAAAAAAACGATGTATGCGCTGCATTTAAAAAGGAGTATTTATCCATGAATTACTTTCTATATCTTTAGAAAAAATTTCATCAAAAATACAACATTTACTATATCTAAAAGAAAGTTGATGCCTATTATTGTAAAAAACGGAAGTTTGCCGACCAATAAGATAAAATGACTTTGAAAAAATATTCTCTTGCTTTAGTTTTTGCTGGTTTTAACTGTTTTGTCCACGCTCAAAATAGTTTGGGTGCTAACGATTTTTGGAGACAGGTGCGCTATGGCGGCGGAATTGGACTAGGTTTTACAAATGGCGGTTTCAACGGTACCATATCCCCCAGCGCTATCTATCAATTCAATTCACGATTTGCAACTGGGGTAAGTTTAAACTTCAACTATGCCAATTTTAACGATGATAAGTTTTTGGCCTATGGCGGTAGTCTGCTCTCACTTTATAATCCTATTCCACAGGTGCAACTCTCTTCCGAATTTGAACAACTACGGATTAACAGAACGCTAAATGCCGTTCCTGATAACATTACAGATAATTATTGGTCGCCAGCACTATTTTTAGGAATTGGCTATAGCACGTATAATGTGACTTTTGGCTTGCGGTACGATGTTCTTTACGACAATACTAGGAGCATTTACCCCAATGCACTAATACCTTTTGTAAGGGTATATTTCTAATTAAGAACTATACTTTTCCTTTAATAAAATTTTCTGAAGTTCTCGCTTAAGTATAAGAAAGGATACTTGTTTTGACACTTCAACTGCATCTGTTACCTCTATTTCCTTAAATGCTTTTTCCGGAACATCAATAACATAAAGTAGATTCAGATAACTGTCAAAACGTTCCATTATTAATAGATAGATTTTTTCATGGAGCAAACCTTTCAAATCACCAATTGTCATATCTGTTTTTACGCCAAAAGTGATATTAGCCAATAAAAAGTCTTTTTGTATTTGCACAATCAACTTTAAATAAAGTTTTTCTTTCCGGGCATTTTCAAGAAGTGTAGTACTATCTGGAAAATCTGAAATCATAGTTTTATCTGCACTAAGGGTTTTGAGTTGTAGTTACTGTTTATACACAACACCTTCTTTCATTACAAAAATAGCCTTTTCCAAAGTGTTCACATTTTTTGTAGGATCCTCATCTACTGCCACTATATCCGCTATGAAACCTACTTTTAGTTTACCAAGTTCATCAGCCATACCTAAGAGGTTAGCATTAGTTACGGTTGCCGCTTGAATGGTTTTCATAACAGGCATTCCGGCTTCGTGCATAAAGCCAAATTCTTTTCCATTCTCACCGTGGGGAGAAACTCCCGCATCAGTTCCAAAAGCTATAGGAACACCTTTTTTATAGGCCTTCCCAAAGGTCACTTGACTAACAGGACCAATTTCTCTTGCCTTCTTAGCAACCACTGGTGGAAGGAAACCCGGAATATCAGCCATTTTCGCCGCTGCCTTACCTGCAGAAATAGTAGGCACTAGGTATGCATTGTGCCTTATCATCAAATCCATTGTCTCTTCTTCCATTAAGGTACCGTGCTCAATGGTTTTGATACCTGCGACAACAGCCCTACGCATTCCTTCATCACCATGTGCATGGGCGGCGGTAAGCATTCCGTAGTCCTTGGCAGTGTCGACAATTGCTTTTATTTCTTCAACGGTAAATTGCGGATTCTGTCCGTTCTTCGCCACGCTCATTACACCACCAGTTGCTGTGATTTTGATAACATCAGACCCATCTTTATAGCGTTGACGAACCGCTTTCTTTCCATCTTCGGGCGAATTTACCACACCCTCTTTTGGCCCGGGATCACCTCTTAAATCTTCACGCATTCCATTAGTAGGATCTCCATGACCACCAGTAGACGCTATGGTCTTGCCAGCTGTAAAAATCCGCGGACCCTTTACAACTCCACTATTTATTGCATTCCTCAAAGCAATGTTTACACCAGAACCACCTAGGTCGCGCACCGTTGTAAAACCCGCCATCAAAGTTCTTTCAGCAT
The DNA here is from genome assembly GCA_049645725.1 of Maribacter sp. Lineage (GTDB taxonomy): Bacteria > Bacteroidota > Bacteroidia > Flavobacteriales > Flavobacteriaceae > Maribacter. The sequence goes on along the minus strand of JBARUM010000499.1, from coordinate 498 downwards.
AAACAGTAGATTGAAAAGCAACATCTGCAGGATTCTTTGTAAACCGTTCTATATACCTTGTTGGACTGGATTCTCCTTCAATATGCACATGTAGATCAATAAATCCCGGAAGTACTGTTTTAGTCTTTAAATCTATAATTTCATCATTAACGGATCCGTTCACAAATCCGTCTTGGATGTCTTTTATTTTATTTCCAGAAACTATAATTGTTTTTTCATTCAAAATTTTCCCAGATTCGGTATCAACAATATTCCCGCATTGAAGATAGGTGTCTTGCGCTGATAAAGGCATTAGTAAGAAAAGTGAGAGTACAAATAATATTTTTTTCATAGGAAGTTGGTTTAAATGAACATGCCATGAAATATACAACTATTTCATGGCACTCGCTTTTTGATTTTCTCTTTAACCTATGATTTATTTCTAATCTTTTGTTCCCAAATCCAAGCATTTTTCATTGCTTCATCTAAAGTAGATTCCGCTTTCCACCCAAGAACGGT
>JBARUM010000498.1:0-4104 GCA_049645725.1 Maribacter sp. | reverse complement strand
GGAAGAAGTAGTACAAAAACAGTTAGAGAGCTATAATAATAGAGATATTAACGGCTTTATGTCCGTTATTGACAAAGACATTACAGTTCATGAATTTTCAAGTGGAAATATCATTATGACAGGGTATGATGAGTGCAGGATGGTCTACGCCAATTTGTTTGATGGATCACCAAATCTTCATTCTAAAATATTGACTCGAACGGTTTTCGATGATAAAGTGATTGACCATGAATATATCACTGGAAGAAAAAAAAGTGACACTCCTATAGAATTAGTCCTTATTTACGAAGTGAAGCAAGAAAAAATCACTAAGATTACAGTTATCAGAAAGCAAGGGTAATTCAGGACTTTATTCGTAGTTTTGTCAAAAATTTCACAATACATCTTCAAAAAGTTATAAAATGTCAAAAATAGCAGCTGCATTTGGAATAAAGGGTGCTCTAAAAGCATTGGGGATTAAAGAGTTAAACGAAGGCACTTCAACTGGTTCCCTCAATTTTTCTTCTGGGGAAATCATTGAATCCTACTCTCCAGTAGACGGTTCATTAATTGGAAAGGTGAAAACCACTTCTAAAGCCGATTATGAAAAAGTAATGTCAACAGCTACAGAGGCCTTCCTTTCTTGGAGAAAAAAACCTGCACCACAACGCGGGGAAATTGTTCGTCAATTAGGAAATAAGCTAAGGGAGTTAAAGGAACCATTAGGAAAATTAGTTTCCTATGAAATGGGTAAAAGCTACCAAGAAGGTCTGGGTGAAGTACAGGAAATGATTGACATTTGTGATTTTGCCGTTGGGCTTTCCCGTCAACTACACGGACTAACCATGCACTCCGAACGTCCAGGACATCGTATTTACGAGCAGTATCATTCCTTGGGAGTAGTGGGTGTTATTTCCGCTTTCAATTTCCCTGTTGCGGTATGGGCATGGAATACTGCTTTAGCTTGGGTTTGTGGAGATGTGTGTGTCTGGAAACCTTCAGAAAAAACACCGTTATGTGGAGTTGCTTGTCAAAACATTGTAGCCGAGGTATTCCAGGCAAATAACTTACCAGAGGGTATTTCATGTCTTATTAATGGAGATCATAAGGTGGGTGAAATGATGACCCAGGACGTGCGAATTCCATTGGTTTCGGCAACAGGTTCTATTCGCATGGGAAAAATTGTGGCGCAAGCAGTTGCGGCAAGATTAGGGAAATCCCTGCTGGAACTAGGAGGGAACAATGCGATTATAGTAACTCCTGATGCCGATATAAAAATGACCATAATAGGTGCTGTTTTCGGAGCTGTGGGAACTGCTGGTCAACGCTGTACATCAACCAGAAGGTTAATTATCCATAAGTCCATTTATGATAAGGTAAAAGAAGCTCTGGTAGCTGCCTACCAACAATTACGTATTGGAAACCCTTTGGATGAAAAAAATCACGTAGGGCCATTAATAGATGCCCTTGCCGTTGACCATTATAAAAAGGCCTTAGAGAAAGTAGTAGCCGAAGGAGGAAAGCTTATTGTTCCAGGCGGTATGTTAAAAGGTGACAGTTACGAAAGTGGTTGTTATGTAAAACCTGCAATTGCCGAAGCTGAAAATGATTTTGAAATTGTTCAGCAAGAAACTTTTGCTCCCGTGCTGTATTTAATAAAATATTCCGGCGAGGTAGAAAATGCCATTGCCATTCAAAACGGTGTGGTTCAAGGGCTTTCTTCTGCAATAATGACAAACAACTTAAGGGAAGCGGAACGTTTCTTATCTGTTGCGGGAAGTGACTGCGGTATTGCCAATGTAAATATTGGAACATCAGGGGCTGAAATTGGTGGTGCTTTCGGGGGAGAAAAAGAAACTGGAGGAGGTCGCGAAAGTGGTTCTGACGCCTGGAAGGTTTATATGAGAAGACAAACGAACACTATCAATTATACTACAGAATTACCTTTAGCACAAGGTATAAAATTTGACCTGTAAGAAGAAGCCTATTTAGAAAATTTCAAACCTTACTTAGACTGTTTCTTGTTCTGAATTTCCGTTCGACCAACTTCCCTTCAGCAATGACTGCGTTCCAAGAATCACAACCATGCACAAAAATTTGAAAAAATTAATCAGCTTCTTCTTGAGAGTTTTCATCTTCAACGATTCTTTCTTCAATATACTAGTTTCAAGAACAAGATAATTTTCTTCTGTATAAATGGATTTACAAATTGTATAAATGGTATAGTTCCAAATGCCAAAATAAGGTTCAAAAAAGCCCCATGACTTTCATAAGTATGGGGCTTTTTCTAAAAACCAACTAACTCAAATATTCAATAAAAGCCCTCTCAATGCCGGAGCTTTGTCGGGAGAGATAACCTATTTTTTATTTGCTACCACAATTTCCGAATTATATAGTATTCAAAAAATATGAATTGCATATAATAGTCATTTATTTGTATGGATAGTAGTTTATTCATTATAACTGGAAAATTCATTTGCTCCTGATTACTAGGAATTAAGATTTATTAATTCTCAAAATTTTAAGATTTTTTTAATACATTGTAGTATAAACACTAAACAATTATTAACGATGACAAAAACGACAACCAATCTGCTGCTGATGTTAATTACCATTCTGGCAGGGACTTATTTTTATATTACCTGTTGTAGTGAATGCGGAGCTAGTGTAGAAGATGAGCCCCCTAAAGAGGCCATGTCGCCAGCTGAGCAAGAAGCAACATCATTTCCTTTCAAATTCAGCAATGGAGATTATACTTACACAAGTAATGATAACTATAACTTTAAGAATTCCTCTTCTTCAATTTTAATGCCCTTAGCAGTAAATATGGAAACGGGGATTATGAGTTTAAAAACTTTTCTTGCTGATAATATTGGGAAAGTTATAAATATAACCGGATACTATAAAAGTGATGAATCAAACGATTCCGCTTATCCAAATCTTGGATTGGCAAGAGCAAATGCCGTTAAAAACCATTTAGTTTCCAAAGGGGTTTCTTCTACGCAAATTAATACCATGGGTAAATTGATGGATGAAATCGTAGCCGAAAATGATATTTTTCTTGGCCCAATTGTCTATAGTTTAGAGGGGGAAACTGAAAATACAGCGGATGAGCTAAAAGTACTATATGAGAAAATTACGGCCAATCCCTTAGTACTCTATTTTGATACCGCAGAGGCATCTATTAGTTTAGATGCGGAACAACGGCAAAAAGTAGCTGATATTTCCCGATACTTGGATAAAATAGAGGGTGCCACTACCAATGTAGTAGGACATACGGATAATACCGGAATAGCTGCAACCAACATGAAACTAGGACTGGATAGGGCAAATTTCGCTAAGGCATACCTAATGCAAAATGGGATTTCCGAAACGAAAATTAATACTACTTCGAAAGGACAGACAAATCCCCTAGAAAGTAATGCCACAGAGGAAGGCAGAGCTAAAAATAGACGAACTGTAGTTACCCTCAACTAAACAATAAATCACTAAACATAAAATAATAAGAAAATGGATTTTGAAAATATGAATATCTGGTGCTGGTTAATTCCCCTTTTAGTGGGAGCAATATGTGGAATTTTAGGTTATCTAATAGGTAAGAGTGGTAATACTACTATTGACAATTCTGCAGACTTGAAATTATTACAGGATAAGAATGCAAAATTAAAGGCAGATTTGGATGCTTGTAATAAGAAAGTGGCGACAGGCGCCAATTTAGGTGCTTCAGCTGCATCTTTTGCAGCAGGAGCTGCGGTTGCCTCTATTCCTTTTGATGCCGTTGCGGCTAAAGCGGCATTTGGAAAAACAGTAAAGCAAGATGACCTTAAAGTTGTGGAAGGGATTGGTCCTAAAATAGAAGGAATGTTCAAGGATTCGGGAATCAAAACTTGGAAAGCCCTATCCAATGCTTCTGTTGCAGATTGCCAGAAAGTGCTTGATGGCGGTGGAAAAAGATATCAAATACATGACCCTGCCTCTTGGCCTATGCAAGCTAAAATGTGCTATGAGGGCAAATGGGCCGAGTTGTCTAAATGGCAGGATGAACATGACCACGGAAAATTATAATTACGAAACAAAAATAAAACCCGATCTATATTAGATCGGGTTTTTTTTATTACCATATTA
>JBARUM010000497.1:0-3008 GCA_049645725.1 Maribacter sp. | reverse complement strand
CCTCTAAATGAGCCGAATTGTATGCTTGCATTTGGCTTTGGCATAGAGAAAAATGCAAATGAATACCGCTCCTTCATGCTGTTTTCTGGCAGTATCACACCATGGCTCAAGGCTTTTATTTTCCCATTGGTGAGCAGTTCCATAAAATAACTCGGAAAGAGAACTACCTCATTAATCGTATGTTGTATTATCTTTTCTCCGTTCGAATTCTCATAGGCAAAACCGGATTCCAGCCCAAAAAGGAAAACGGAAAACAAGGAAACATCCGTATGGAATGAAAGTCGGTTTAAGGAGTTTGTTTTTTGATTTGGTAAATCTAATTCTGGATAGAAATTACAGGAAACCATGTGTTTTATGTGCTCATCATAAAACATGTTAAATTCAGAAAAACCTAAGGCTTTCAACACTTTTTTCTCCAATGCTCTAATGTACACCAACTGTTGCGGAAACTCCTGACTTATATATTCTTGAAACGGTTGAGGAAAGTTTTCTTGACTACTGATGTCTGATAATACGAAAGAATGTAGGAGGTCTTTATCATACTGATTAAGACTGTCTGTCTGACCCATATAGGAGTAGCCATCAAAGGCAACTCCCAATTTCTTCTGAGAATATAGCATTCTTTCAGATAAGGGCAATTCTAAGAACCGTTGTAAGGCGGTTCTTAGAACAATATCCTTAGATGCGGAAATATTAGTAGTTATAAAACCATCATACCTTAGATTTATTTTCAAATCCTGGAGCATCTTTTATTCCTAAAAATTTACAGTCGCCCCAAGTAAGAAATTGATACCTGCCTGTGGATAAAAGCCAGCACCTTCTATAGTCGTAATTGTTCCTGGATTTGAAAAATCGTCATCAAAAGTGAAAAAGAAACCATTGGACTCAAACTCAGCGTTAAAAATATTATTCACCAATCCCGAAAAAACAATGCTCTTCAAAAAACCATTACACTTTAATTCATATTGAATATTGAAATCTGTTTGGGAATAAGCATCTAGGATTGAAGCATCAGCATCTATATTGCCCATATACTGTTCTCCAACATATTGGGATAGCAGTGAAACTTGAAAAACGTCCGTAGGGCTATAGGTAAACATATTACCAATAATTACATTGGGGGAATATGCAATGTTGGTATTTCCGAGTTCCTCCAGTACACCATCTCTTTGAAAAACAAAATCCTGATTCTTATTGGTACTCAGTGCTATATTTGGGCTAATATTGAATTTATCGTTAAGCCTAATATTCGCATCTATCTCTAAGCCTAAGCGATAACTATCACCTACATTCTCACGTAAAGGTGCTCCGACGTCATTCAAGGCCCCGGTTAGAACCAATTGGTCCTTGTAATCCATATAATAAAGGTTTGTACTTACTTGTACTGCCGGTGAAACATAACGCCAACCTAGTTCAAAATCACTAAGCCTTTCCGGTCTTGGATTTCCGTTTTCAAAATCATTTCTATTCGGTTCACGATTGGCTACAGCGTATGAAAAATAGAAATTGTTATTTCTGTTCAAATCATATGTAATACCAGCTTTGGGGTTGAAAAAATTGAACGTCTCATCTACTATCCCGGTATCCTCACCGTTTGCTTCATAACCTACCGTTCTGTACTGCAAATCTCCATAGAGCGACCAATGCTCATCTAGTTTATAATTGGCTTTAGTATAAAAATTAAAGTCGGTCTTTGTAGAATTATCATCATAGTAGCGATCCCTAATTTCACTGTTACTTGCAAAACGGGCCCAGATTACTTCTCCAAAGTGATCGCCTTCATACTTGTTCCAACCTCCTCCCATGATCAGGTTTAGTTTATTCTTTATATAATTTGCAGAGAAAACTGTACCATAAAAATCATTGTCCAACCATCGTCTACGTATCAAATCGGTAGTGTTCACCTCCTCTCCATTTACGATTAATGGCTCAAAACCATAGGTAGCAAAATCATCATCTTCCCGAAATTGCTCAAAAAAACCTCTTCCCCTAGTATAGTGCAGTGCAATGTTGGTGCTCCAAGTATCAGAAATTTGCTCATTCCATAGTAACTGCGCATGGTCTTGTTTGTAGTTATCTACCTCGTTATCATAAAATTGAGTGTTCCCATCCTCATCGGTGAATAACCCTGCCGGGTTAAAGGTTCTGTCGCTTTCCAAGGTGGCAGCGTCTATCCCGAACCAAGATTGGTAGGTAATCTCATGCCCTCCAAAAAGTAATGCTTTTATCAAGGTATTATCATCTTTGTAGGCTCCCTGCAGAAAATAAGAATCCATATCGGCCCGTGCCCTATCTATATACCCGTCCGAATTTATCTTGGACAAACGTCCAGAAATCTCTACATGCTCATTCAACAAACCCGTACTAAATTTTATGTTGTTCCTGAGGGTGTTAAAACTCCCAATGGATGATGAAATCTGAGCATATGCATCTTCAGAGAAACCATCTGTCAATAAATTTAAACTTGCACCAAAAGCGCCTGCTCCGTTTGTAGAAGTTCCCACACCACGCTGTAGCTGCAAACTCTCCGTAGAGGAAGCAAAATCTGGCATGTTTACCCAAAAAGTTCCTTGTGACTCCGCATCATTATACGGTATCCCATTTATGGTAACATTTACTCTTGTGGCATCACTACCTCTTACGCGTATACCTGTATACCCAATTCCGGCACCAGCATCGGATGTGGTTACCACAGAAGGTAGAAAATTCATAAGAATAGGAATATCCTGCCCTAGATTCCGGGGCTTTATGTCCTCTTTCGTTAAGTTGGAAAACGTTACTGGAGTTTCTTTGGTAACCCGTATAGCCGAGACGAAAACCTCATCTAATACTACTTTTTTACCTTCTAAAGAATCTGTTGATTGTTGTTGGGCCTGTGAGGCCATTGTTAGCCCAAATAGGGCTAATGTTGTGAAAATAGGTTTCATTCGTAAAAATTATTACGAATAAAAGGGGCTATTATTCTAAGTTAAAGATTGATTTTTTTTTTGCCCAGCTAAGGACATAGC
>JBARUM010000496.1:0-3760 GCA_049645725.1 Maribacter sp. | reverse complement strand
CAAAATAGGTCAACAGTATAAGGAGAATCAAGAGGATGATGAAAACTGGACAGAATTGGTTCGGGAAGATTATCAAATGACCGACGCTTCCCTAAGGAGCAATGTTAGTACTACGAACAGAAGAAATTTTAGACCATTAAACTTCACGACGGCCAACGATGAGTTGGTCGTTAACGAAGTAAGAAAATCAGAAAAATCCAATTTTAAGGTTTTGAAATCCAATGATTTAAAAAACAAGGCTAATCAGAATGGTTACGAATCTCCTATTTCTGTTACAAGAGATGGGAACACGGCGTATTTTAGTAAATCTACCTACGTTAAACCTACTTATGGAGTTTTCTCAAAAAAACAACTCTTGCACAAAATTTATAAGGCGAACAAGGTAGATGGTAAGTGGAAAACCATAAAGGAACTTGCGCTATGCCCTAATGATTATTCGGCAATACATCCTACGGTTTCCAAGGATGGCAAGCGATTATTTTTTGCCTCAGATATGCCAGGTTCATTTGGTGAGTATGATATTTACGTATCTAATATTAGAAGTAATGGTGCTGTTGAGGTTGCTAAAAACCTTGGCACTAAGGTAAATACCAACAAGAATGATTTATACCCAAAGTTAATGGAAGATAATACCCTAGTCTTTGCTTCGGAAGGTCATAAAGGCTATGGTGGCCTAGATGTTTATATGGTGGAAGTATCTCAAAATAAAGTTGGTCTGGCCATGAACCTCGGTAATCCTATAAATAGTAAGGGCGATGATTTGTCTATTCAACTACTATCAAAAAACGGAATGGATTATATAGTATCTACTAGAGGAAGGGAAGGACGTTCTACGCAGAAAGTAGCTTTTAGTTATAACCAACGGAAAAATCCCTCTAAAGAAAAAGACTATCGTTTGTTGGAGGCATTAAATACTGGTGTTCAGGTAGATTACTCTTCCTCGGTATTTGAAGATGAACAATAGCAGGACTTATCGGAAGACTTGAGAATTGAGCCCTTCAAAGGATTATTTTATGTATTAGAAGTTCCTTTGCACTCCCAAATTTTAACCTATAAAAATTATTAAAATGAACTATACCCATACCTTATCCAAAAAGATAGGTCTCCCCCTTGTTTTCATCATAGTTCTAGGAAACTTATCCATGTTAGCTCAGGAAACTAATTCTGACCTAAGCTCAAGTAGTACATATCACAACCAACTTTTTTTTAATCGATTTTTAATCAATCCTACTTTTTCATTAGTTAGGGAAAATAAATCTTATTTAAACATTTTACATAGAAATCAATATGCCACGTTCGATGATAATAGTCAAAACTATTTTTTAGGATTCAGTAATAAAATAAATGAAAATACTGCTGTTGGCATTGGTATTTATAGTCAATGGTCCGGTGTGGTGCAGGAATTTGGTTTTAATGCAAATTATGCCAGCTCCATTACATTGGGAGAAAAAACTAAATTAACCTTTGGTACCAATGTCACATACTTTAATCAAGGACTGGATAAAAACAGAGTTGTTGTTTCGGAAGAAGACCCTGAGGTTGCCGAAGCTAGAAAAGAGAGTAAAATTGCAGTACAGCCCGGTATCAATTTATCCGTAGGGAATTTTGATTTTGGTCTTTATGCAGAAGACCTACTTCGTTATAACCAGACAACAAATGAATTCTTAACCAACTTATCCGCAAATAGTATAAAGGCTTCAATGCAATATACGCATGCTTTTAATGCTGGTAGAGGATTATTTGAAAATGCTAGATTAATGCCCTTGGCACAAGTAGGGAAGAATGATAATGGCAGTATTTATTATTTAGGCTCACTACTTTTGGATTTGCCAAGGTATGGATGGCTACAGACCACACTGGATGAAGAATATGGGTTGTCCGCAGGAATTGGGTTTAACCTGAGCAAAAAAATGTCATTAGGTTATTTGATGGAAAAAGACCTTTCTTCGGATAATGCTAATTTAGGTTGGAACCATGAGCTTTCTTTGGCGTATACTTTTAAGGCTGACGACGAAAAATCGAATGCCTATGCGGATAGCTCCCAAGACAGTAAAATAGATCGGATCGTAAGGAATTATGAAGAGCAAATTGCCCACTTAATAGGGGAACGGGACAAAGGAAGGAAGAAGTCTAAAAAAGAGATGGGAGAAGCTACGGAAAGTATTGATGAAAGCTCTATCGCCTATCAAAATCGTCTGGTTTTGGATGAGCTTATCTTAAGACAGGATTCTATAGAAGAAGCACGTACGACCGCTTTTGAGCAACGTTTTGAAACCGTAGTAAGGCTATTAACAACGGATATTAAGAACAATATCATGACAAGTCTGGAGAATTATAACCAAGATGATAACACAAGGTTGGTATCTAATGAGACCCAATCCGAGAACTACGAGGTATTTGAAGACCCGAGAAACAAGCAATTTGAAGAGCTACCAATAAAAATGCTAGGGGAGGCAGACATGATAGGGGTGAAGTCCGGCTATTATGTGATTGCCAATGTATATAAGAACAAACGATACCTGAACGCCTTTATGGACACCTTAAAGAAAAAAGGATTAAACGCCAAGCAATTCTATAATAAGGAGAATGGTCTACACTATGTATACCTTGCAGATTATGACTATAAGGAAGAAGCTAAAACAGCTTTTGTCTCTAATCTTAACGGAAAATATAATGATGAAAAATGGATTATGCAGGTAGACCGGTCTACAGCTACGGCATCTAATACCTATGAGGATGAGGGAGATTATAGCAGGGAACAATAGTATATAAAGAAATTACAAGTTTTTAGTATTCGATAAATTTATGGCGTGACATTATTGGTTTTAGTATTTCTATGTTTGAGTAAATTGTCGATAAGAGGAGGGGTGGTATCCGGGGGGATAACTGGGTCCCCTCCTTTTTTATGTATTGCGTTCTACCCGAAAAGAATTGAAGTTTGACGTAATGAAATAATAACTAAAGGGAATATTTTAGGATTTTTCGGGATGAAATGCACAATTCTTTGCATTTGAACGAAAATACTTACACTTTTGACCAAGATATTTTTTATATCCTTATATTTAAAATGAGAAAGTTAGAGATAACCATTGTTAACCCAAATCCCCCAAAACATGGAAAATTTTTACCTACCGCTTACCTACAAAAACAAATCTTTTATCATCTTTAAAGTCAAAGAATTTGTTGTATTCCTCAAATACATAAATTCCCTTTATGTATCCGTCTTGGATAAATTTACTTTTGGCTCAAGCCTTCATTTTACCAAAGGGTAGCTTTTTTGTTCTAAATAAGACATAATAATGTTCAAATTTCGTTGAGCTTGGGAGTGCATTTCCAAGAAATGCTCCAAAAGGTTAATAGAAACTATTTGTTGACGTATGACTTACGTTTCAATTTTGCTCAACTTATTTAGAATTTACCTGAATTTGTATTCCCCAAAACTTACTCATTACTAACCTTTGCTATCCCGTTCTTTTGTAACGGGATAGCATAAAATACTATTGACCATGAAACCTCAAATTTTAAAAATTATCGTAGTCGAAAAAGACAAATCACAGCATGATTCCTACCATGATTATTTCAAAAATTTCCCGAACTATGACTTGGTGGGGATTTATAGTTCGGCCAATGATGCCCTAAGAGCTTATAAAAAAAATACCCCGGATATTATTATTTTAGATGTCAATTCTGAAGGGCTTAAAGGACTGGAAAGCATTAAGTTATTCCGTAGAAAAGATTGGAATGTGAAAATAATTATGAT
>JBARUM010000495.1:0-2425 GCA_049645725.1 Maribacter sp. | reverse complement strand
AAGACCGTTTGCGCCGATGGTACTGCTATACCAAGTGGGAGAGTAGGTAGCCGCCTTTTTCGAAGGCCCCCTTCACGTTACGTGAAGGGGGCCTTTTTTGTATATAATAGTTTTATTTTTTAAGTAGTATAATCGTTATATTTATAAAAACCTTTGGACTTTATGATCAAGCAGCTAACTTACTGTCTATTTTTTCTAACAGCAACAACCTTATTTTCACAAAGAAAAGAGATAAAGGCCTTGGTAGGAGGGACTTTAATAGACGGATATGGTTCAAGTCCTATTCAGAATAGTGTGGTAATCATAAACGGTGAAAAAATAGTATCAGTTGGTACTATGGATGATACAGAAATACCATTAAACGCCGAAGTAATTTCAACGGAAGGTATGACGGTATTACCGGGACTTTGGGATATGCATGTACATACCATGATAAATGGACATGCTGATTATGCCTACTGGGATAAAACCTATCCACCGTTATTTAGAGATGTAATTATGCCGGCATCCGCACACCAATTATTGATGGCCGGCGTTACTAGTGCCCGCGATTTAGGTGGTCCATTAGATGAAAGTATTATGGTTAGAGATGCTATTAATAATGGAGAAATTCCTGGTGCTACCCTCTATGTTTCTGGACCTTTTATACAGCATAAACCATATCCCGGAACGGAGGATTTTAGATGGGGTGTTAATAGTCCGGAGGACGGTAGAAAAAAAATCCGGAAATTGGCAAATGCCGGCGTAGACGTTATTAAGTTAATTGATCAGGATAAAATGACTATGGAAGAATTACGAGCTATAGTAGAGGAAGCGCATACTTATAATTTAAAGGTTGTTGCACATGGTCACAGGCCTGAAGAGATTAGGAGAGGCCTTGAAGTTGGTGCTGACTGCTTTGAACATACTGGTCTATCTTCTGCTCCTAGGTACCCAGATGATATTATGGAAATGATTAAGGAACGTACCGCGGATATGAGTCAAGGCCCCTTGTTTTGGTGCCCAACCGTGGAAGGTTTATATAATTACGAATATACTAGGGACAATCCGGAAAAATTAGACAATGATTCTTGGCACAGAGGGTTACCTGATACGGTAATTAAAGATATAAAAAACAGTATTCAACATCCAGATAGACTTCCTTATTTTCAATTAACCCCAGTTAGAAAACCAACATTACAGGCAAAAATTCAACAGCTTTTAGATGCCGGAGTGGTTCTAATGATTGGAACGGATAGTGGTATACCAATGAAATTTCATAGTCAATCTACGTGGAACGAATTGGATGTTTGGGTAAATGAATTTGGAATAGACCCCATGTATGCTATTAGAGCAGCTACTTATTGGCCTTCTTTATGGATGGGTGTTGCTGATGAAGTGGGAACCATAACTCCTGGAAAATATGCAGATATAATTGCAGTAGACGGTGATGTTCTAAGATACATAAGCTTATTGCAAGATGTAGATATGGTCATAAAGCATGGAAAACGTTACAAATAATTTGATTACTTGTTTCCCATATTTGAATGCTTAAAAATCTTAACATACCCAGAGAAGAATTATCTAATACAATATCTCATGGAATAGGTGGGTTATTGTCCATCTTGGGACTTATTTTATTACTAAATCATAATACAAACAAAACTGAATATGCAGTTTTTAGTATTATTCTTTACGGAATTACATTAATCTCAATGTTTTTTGTGTCTTCGTTATATCATGCCGTATCTAAAAACACCTTGAAACGAGTATTAAGAATATTGGACCATATTAATATTTATTTTTTAATTGCAGGGACATATACCCCCGTCGCTTTAATAACTCTTGAAAGAGGAAATGGTTGGTCCATTTTTTTTTATGTATGGTTAATAGCATTAATGGGAACTATACTTAAATTATTCTTTACCGGTAAATATGAGTTTATGTCCTTATTACTTTATTTGGTTATGGGTTGGTTAATAGTCCTGGATTTTCAGAATCTTTTAGATAACACATCAGAATTTGGGGTAGGCCTACTGTTCTTAGGAGGTGGATTCTATACCTTTGGAATTCTATTTTATGCAATAGAAAAAATACCTTACAATCATTTTATTTGGCACTTATTTGTACTTGCCGGAGCAATTAGCCATTGGCTTTTTATATTTTTGGGCGTAGTTTAATTCTAGTTAGATTTATTCGAATTAGACTAAGGACAAAACATTCTGAGAATTATCAATTTTAATATTTATCAAATTCATGTTTAATAAAAATCCCCTAGGTAGGAAAACTTATTTAGTACTATTAATTGGTAATTTACTAGTAGGTTGTAATCCGTCATATGAAGAAACTCTTGTTTCATCTGCGGATTATCAACTTCAAGATGGCTTTGAAGTACAAGTTATAGCTGCAGAACCTCTGCTAACGGCGCCCGTCGCCATGGATTTTG
>JBARUM010000494.1:0-7004 GCA_049645725.1 Maribacter sp. | reverse complement strand
GTATAGCGAGTGGCCTCCGATAGGTACTACAAAGCAAGAACTATTTCTTTCTCAAAACCAAGAACTGACTTCAACGGCAAACGGAAAAACCGCAATAGAATTTATTAGTGATATAAAAAAACCAGTTCCGTATTCGGAGGATATTAAAGCTGTATTTACGCCAAGAAAGTATATGACGGATGACCAACGCTTTGCTGCTCGCCGTTCAGACGTTTTGGTTTTTGAAACTGATATTATGGAAGAAGATTTGACCTTGGCGGGGGATATGCTGGCCAAACTAAAAGTAGCTACCACAGGAGACGCTGCGGACTGGATTGTAAAGATTATTGATGTACACCCGGCCAACGTAGAAACCAATGAAGAAATGCAAGACCATTTAAAGATGAGCAATTACCATTTAATGGTGCGTAGCGAGGTGTTACGTGGTAGGTTTAGAAATAGTTTTTCAAATCCTGAGCCTTTTACTCCAAATGAGAAAACAGAGGTAAACATTAAACTACAAGATGTATTTCACACTATTAAAAAAGGACATAAGCTACAAGTACAGGTTCAGAGTACTTGGTTTCCTTTGATAGATTTAAATCCACAAACTTATGTGGACAATATCTTTAAAGCAGATGAGGCCGACTTTAAAACCCAAACCCATACGGTTTTCACAGATTCCAGTGTAGAATTTTCAGTTTTGAAGTAGAGAATATCGGAAGACTTCAAATTTTAATTCAAAGCAAATATTTCCTCCTCTTAGGAGGGGACCAAAGAGGGGTGTAAACATAGACCAGGAAAAATGTCTTAGTCCTTTTCGAAGATTTTCTTCACGCCGGTATACAAAAGCAACATTACGAAACCAGCTATCAGGCCTATTACAAATTCCACAATGATTCCTGGTATTGCGGGCAAAATTCCATGAAGAAAATCTAGGTTATGGACAAAGATTCCGCCTGCAACTAGTAGCAAGGCTATAGTGCCAATAACGGACAAGGCTTTAATGACCTTTGGTAAAGCATTTACAAAGAACCTCCCGATGATGTCAGAAATACTATTATCACGTTCATTAAGGTTTATAAGGCTAAGGCCAAATTCATCCATGCGCACAATTAGTGCCACAATACCATAAACACCTACCGTAGCTAAAAGGGCAACAATAGACACTACTGCTATTTGAGTAGTTAAAGGTTCATCAAGAACCGTTCCCAGCGCAATAATTACGATTTCAACCGAAAGGATAAAGTCCGTGACGATGGCCGATTTAATTTTTGCTTTTTCCATTGCTAGAATATCACTTTTTTGAGGCGCCTCTGCATCGGCAGGAATGTGGACTTTTTCATGAGGCACAAAGAACTCGTATATTTTCTCTGCACCCTCAAAGGCAAGGTATAGACCCCCAAGCACGAGCACCACAGTAACTGCCCAAGGTAAAAAAGCACTAAGTAAAAAAGCAATAGGTAAAATGATGATTTTGTTAAGTAGCGATCCTTTACTAATCGCCCACAGTACGGGAAGCTCTCTTTTGGAAACAAAACCAGAAGCTTTTTCAGCATTGACTGCTAAATCGTCACCCAAAATTCCCGCTGTCTTTTTAGTGGCGATTTTACTCATTGCCGCAACATCGTCCAATAGTGCTGCCACATCATCTAAAATTGCAAAAATTCCCGAGGCCATAATCGTATTTTAAAAATCAAAGATAGATTAGTGCTTTGAATTAGTTGGGTTCATTTGCTGTAAATAGGTTCTCAAACCCCAACGTTTTTAAACAAAATGATTACTACCTACACACAGTACCTGGTGGTATCATCAATTTTATAAGGTGATTTTAAAGAAAGAATTAAGTGTTCTATCAAAGGTTTAAGAGCTAAAATTCACATCTGTTTCTTGTCCTTATTTGATGTATCTTACTGTCAAACAGAATTATACAAATGCGGATTAAACAGAATTGGAAATCACGGATACGGTAAAGATAAATACAGAAGCGTCAACATCTGATCTTTACCTATTTCAAGACCTTAATCGTAAATAGGTAGGAACAAAAGATGACCGACCAGTGACACCTATTAATTTAGGGAGATTGGACGACCGAACGTGCTATGCTAACTAACTACGAGAAATTTTAAGAGAATATAGCCTTTATGCAGTTTGCAGTATAGCGGAGGAAGGTTAATTGTTTCCCATTATTCTAAAGCTATAATCCATGGAGAAAAATTTGATTACGAGATTCCGGATTCGGGGCAGACTATAATAACAGGCATTAAATATTGTATTTACAGAGTTAAAGGCGGTAAGGCAAAATATTATAGTAGAGATACGGAATTTAATTTTAGTTACGAATAGCGAGTCCTTTGTATTCAGTACTTGACTTTACTATCAAAACATTCAGATTTTTGTGAAATTTTTCAAAAACATTAGGTTATTAAAAGTTTCTGACCTTAATTTGTGCTTTATAAAGTTCAAACACGTATTGAATAGTTATCAAGAAAGGTGGAGGGATTAGACCCTTTGAAGCCTTAGCAACCCTTTGATCTTTACAAAGAAGGTGCTAAATTCTACTAGTAACGCTTTATAGCGATATCTGGCAGATAACCAAAAACCAATTGCCTGTGCAATTGATTCACTTTCTTATAACTTTTTGATTTTACCTAATCGCAATGTCGGCTGGCTAGGGTTTGGCTTTAAAATAATTTTTCTCGCCCTGAGCGGAGTCGAAGGTTATAATTTTAAAAAACAAAATCATGAGTAATCAAAAATTGGCAACAAACGCAGTGCATGCAGGTCACGATCCAAAGCAAACAGGAGGAACAAGGGCAGTTCCTATTTATCAGACGTCATCTTATGTATTTAATGACACGGAACACGCTGCGAACCTGTTTTCGCTAGCAGAACTAGGATTTATTTATACGCGTTTAAACAACCCAACAAATCAGATATTACAGGAAAGGTTGGCCGCAGTGGAAGGTGGAGTAGGAGCTGTAGTATTCGCTTCAGGCACAGCTGCTATTTCTACAGGATTATTAACCTTATTAAAAGCTGGAGACCATGTTGTAGCATCGAGCAGTCTTTATGGTGGAACGTTTAATCTATTGAACGTAACCTTACCACGCTTGGGCATCACTACTACATTTGTGGATGCTTCCAATCCGGAAAGCTTTAAAGATGCCGTGCAAGAAAATACGCGGACATTTTTCGTAGAATCCCTAGGAAATCCAAAACTAGATGTACTAGATTTAAAAGCGATATCCAAACAGGCAAAGGCGGCAAAAGTTCCTTTTATCGTAGATAATACGGTAGCCACTCCGGGCTTATTGAATCCTATTGAGCATGGGGCTAATCTTGTAATTCATTCCCTAACAAAATATATTGGCGGACAAGGAACTACTTTAGGTGGGGCCATTATCGATGCTGGTACTTTTGATTGGACCAATGGAAAGTTTCCCGAATTTACGGAGCCATCTGCGGGATACCATGGTTTGGTCTACAGCGAAGCTCTAGGTGCTGCTGCATTTACATTCAAGTTAATTTTAGAAGGACGTCGTGATTTTGGTGGAGCTTTAAGTCCGTTCAACGCCTTTCAAATCATACAAGGCTTAGAAACACTTCCAGTACGTATAAAACAACATAGTGCAAATGCTTTGGAATTGGCAGAATGGTTACAAGGTAGAGAAGAGGTTGCTTGGGTAAACTACCCTGGACTAAAAGGCAATAAATACTATGATTTAGCGCAGGAGTACCTGCCAAAGGGTCAAAGTGGTTTGGTAACCTTTGGTGTAAAAGGAGGTTTTGAAGCGGCTAAACAAGTTACGGATGCCACAGAGGTATTTTCCTTATTGGCAAACATTGGTGATACCAAGTCATTAATCATTCACCCGGCAAGCACAACCCATCAGCAACTAACGGAAGAGCAACAAGAAGCCGCAGGTGTAGGTCAGGATTTGATCCGTTTATCCGTTGGGTTGGAAGACATTGAAGATTTAAAAACCGATTTGGAAAACGCTTTTGCAAAAGTTGATAAGGCTATTTTGGCATAACCATAGTACTAATAATTTCATATCAAGCACAGTCGAGATACATTTTGTCTCGACTGTTTATTAAACCAAAAGGTATTTTTTCAAGATTAGATGCTACACCAATTAAAGTTCAAAAACTATACAACGCTTAGTGGGGTCACTCAAGATATAGAATTGTCGTACCAATTATTTGGTAAAGACTTGCATACTGCTCCTATCGTTTTGGTAAACCACGCCTTAACAGGAAATTCTAATGTTACGGGCACTGAGGGTTGGTGGTCTGCTTTGATTGGGGATAAAAAATGCATTGACACGCAAAAGTATACCATTCTTGCATTCAATATTCCGGGTAATGGTCATGACAGGTTTGTTATTGAGAATTATAAGGATTTTGTTGCAGGAGATATAGCCAATATATTTTTAGGTGGGCTTAAAAAGTTGGCCATAAATAAGTTGTTCGCCATTATTGGTGGTTCTTTAGGAGGCGGTATCGCTTGGGAGATGGCGGTATTAAAACCTGACTTGACGGAGCATTTGATTCCTGTAGCGTCTGATTGGAAATCAACGGATTGGCTTATAGCCAATTGCCAGATACAGGAACAGTTTCTGGTGAATTCAAAACAACCCGTTCATGACGCGCGCATGCACGCCATGTTATGTTACCGCACACCTGAGTCCTTTAAAGAGCGATTTAAACGAAGTACCAACGAAGAGTTGAAGGTCTTTAATGTGGAAAGCTGGCTTACACATCATGGTGAAAAATTACAGGAACGGTTTCAATTATCGGCCTATAAACTCATGAACCAATTGTTGAAGACCATTGATGTAACGCGAAACGGGGACACACAGTTCCTTAAACTTCAAAATAGCGATACCAATATTCATATTGTAGGTGTAGATTCTGATTTGTTCTTTACGGCGAAGGAGAATAAAGACACTTTTAAACAGATTGCTCAGGCAAACAGTAATGTTACGTATGGGGAGATACAATCCCTGCATGGTCATGACGCTTTTTTGATAGAGTTTGAACAGCTAGAAAAACTATTGGATGGTGTTTTCAACACCAATGGAAAAAAGGAAAAACTCAAAGTGTTGAAATTTGGTGGAAAATCCTTAAGCAATGGTGAAGGATTGGCGCACGTTCTTAATATTGTTTCCAAAAAAGTTTCTGAAGGAGAAAATATTGCCGTGGTTTTATCGGCCAGAGAAAAAGCAACGGACCGCTTAGAAGATATTCTTGATAAAGCCGCAAGGGGCAAGGACTATTTCTCAGATTTTGAGGAATTTGAAGGCTATCAAAAACATACCTATTCCAACATAAATCTGTCCGAAGAATTCAAAAGTCTTGCAAAACTTTTCGAAGGTGTATCACTTTTAGGGGATTACAGCCCTAAAATTAAGGATGAGGTACTTGCTTTTGGAGAGTTGATTTCTGGAAAACTGGTAACAAAGCTACTAATAGGTAAAGGCGTAAAAGCAACCTTTTTAGATGCTAGAACGTTTATGACCACAGATGACTCTTTTGGTGATGCCAAGGTTCTAGAAAAAATATCCAAAGAAAAATTAACACATATTTTTGAGCAACTTCCAAATGATACCGTTCCAGTGATTACTGGTTATATAGCGTCTTCTAAAGAAGGAGAAACGACAACGCTGGGAAGAAACGGCAGTAATTATTCCGCTGCTTTGCTAGCTAATTTTTTAGATGCGGAGGAGCTTCAGAATTATACTCATGTTGACGGTATTTTTACGGCAAACCCAGATTACGTAAAAGAAGCAAAGCGACTTTCCAACCTTTCATATGCCGAGGCAAACGAACTTGCCAATTTTGGAGCAACCATATTGCATGCCAAGACCATTATACCGTTGATAGAGAAGAATATCCCGTTGCGGATTCTCAATACCTATAATGATGATAACGAGGGAACGCTTATCAGTGCCAAATCAAGTAAGGAAGGAATAAAAAGTTTGTCGGTCATAGAGGATGTAGCCCTAATTAACTTAGAGGGAAGAGGACTTCTGGGTAAAGTGGGGATTGACGCTAGAATTTTCAAGACCTTAGAAGCCAACAACATTAGTGTTAGTATTATTTCTCAAGGTTCTTCAGAACGTGGTATTGGTTTGGTAATAAAGCGTAGTAAGGCTCAAAAAGCAAAACTATCCTTGGAAAATGAATTTTCAAATGATTTTGAATCCAAGGATATCAATATGATTACGGTGGTGGATGATGTATCCGTAATTTCAATCGTTGGGCAGGATTTAAGCACCTTTCACAAACCATATAACGCCTTAATAAAAAATCAGATTACCCCATTGCTTTTCAATAATACGGCATCAGGTAAGAATGTAAGTCTTGTGGTGGAAAAGTCAGATTTGACCAAGGCCTTAAATGTAATGCACGGACAGATATTCGGGATAAGCAAAAAGGTGAACCTGGCTATTTTTGGACATGGTAATGTAGGTGGTACACTTATCGATCAGATATTAAAATCGACCAAGACAATAGCAAAACGAAAAGGAATAGACTTGCGGGTATTTGCGATTGCCAATTCTAAAAAAGTAGTGTTGAATGCTGATGGAGTAGCCAAAAATTGGAAGACTGAAATTAAGTCGAAAGGAAAGTCTTATAAAGTTCAAGATGTTTTTGATTTTGCAAAGAAACATCATTTAGAGAATTTAATTGCTGTAGATAATACGGCTAGTCAGGATTTTGTTGCCAATTATTTCGATTTTGTTGAAAATGGTTTCGATGTGGTATCCTCTAATAAAATAGCAAATACTTTGGGTTTTGATTATTATCAGTTATTACGGGAAGAGCTTGATAAACATCAAAAGCAATATCTGTATGAAACTAATGTGGGAGCAGGTTTGCCCTTAATAGATACCATAAAATTGTTACACCTTTCAGGAGAGAATATCACACGTATAAACGGGGTGTTTTCAGGTTCGTTAAGTTATATATTCAATACTTTTTCTGAGGTCGACGCGCCTTTTTCCTCCATTTTAAAG
>JBARUM010000493.1:0-3245 GCA_049645725.1 Maribacter sp. | reverse complement strand
CAACCTGCTTACCTTGAGAAGCTTCAGGTAACAATTGCTGCCCTTGCTGTTTTAGTAGCGTTAATTTGGTCAAAGACTTTTTTTCATTATTTAATTTGTTGATAGAAGATATAACTTCATCAAGTTGAGTATCCACCTTTATGGCAATAGCTGCATCGATTTTTTCATTGGCTTGTTTTAGCTCACTATCTAAAAGTATAGCATACTCACTGGTCAAACTTTTTTTCAACTTCAAAAGTTCAGTTTTGGAAATCCCTTTTTCTGATGCTGTATCTAGTTCGTTTTTAAGTTGGTCGCGTTTAGTATCGACTGTTGCAATTTGTTTGATAAAATTTGGATTGCCGTACGCTAGATAGTTATTGTGAATAATGTTCTGGAATACCCAATTATAGTGTGGGTCATTTCTATGATTTCCTTTAGCAAAACAGACTTGAATTTTTCTAAAATCCTTAACCAGTGTTTTTTGGGATAGTTCTGGGTAGGTTTTTCCTCGATAAGATTCAAAATAAGCCTTTGAGAAAAAATTAGTGGCCAGTTTTTGCATCTTTCCACGATTTATATATCTCAAAGATGTGGCCTCGGGATATTCTTGTTTGACCAAATTCATCCATTCTACCAAGTCATTACAATTTTGAGCAACCACTGTAATGGCACTCAAGGTGAAAACTATAAAACATAGAACTCTTTTGGTCAGCATTGGTTAAATAGTGGTTTTAATTGATTACCATAAAGATATAATCATTTTATGAAGTTTACTTCCTAATCATTAGCATAACTGATATTGTTAAATACACCATCAGTGATTTGTAGCACTTCGCCAGTATCTGAATTTTCCACGTTATACTCGAACTCACCGGATATGGTTTGGGCATCTTTATTGATTGCGGTAATTCTCAAAAATCCAGTACTACCATCCGTATCAAAATCAAAATTTTCGCCTTCAGTTCCATTGGATGAATATCCTCCTGCGAATTGCAGCGCCAATGGGTTAGTTATCGGATTGTTAATCTGAACGCCTTCCGTGACAAGGTCAAAACTTGATCCTGCCATGGAAAGAGCAATGGCTTCACCTTGGGTGATGTCTGCACTTAGGTCAATACCGGCAATGGTAAACGTAAAAAAAACTTCACTTTGAACAAGTTGGGCCGAAATGGTAGACACTCCTCTGTCAACAGGTATCGCCTCAAAATCGTTTCCATTAATCCTTGCCGTGATAAACGAATCGCTCAATACTTGGCCATCATCATCCATAAAATTTGAATCATCCTCACTACTGCAGGCTATTAGTAGAATCGAGAAGAGGATAGGAATAATTTGCTTCATAAGAATTTGTTTTTTTAAAACTTAAAGATGCAAATACCACTTTGAAAAAGCTACAGAAAATGTATTATCGTAGGTCTTAATTAGGTTATCGTCAGGTTTTAATTGTATTACCGTTTTTAATGAGTATTTTGTTAAGCCAAACCAAACTTTAATGAGAATACATATTACCCTTTTCTTATTATGGCTTTGTCATTTAGGTCATTCACAAAATAAAGAAGCGGATTCCATCCAAGAGCTCATTATAAAATATGAGACAAACGATACCACGCTGGTCAACCTCAGGCAGAGCTATGTGGCCAAGAAAATGTTGATGACCCCAGCTGATACCACCTGGCTTGCTTACAATAAAAAAACACTTTCGTTGGCCGAAGAATTGAATTATACAAAAGGCGTACTATTGGCCAACAATAATATCGGAGTTATATATCATTATTTTCGTTCAGACCCTTTAACAGCTTTGGATTACTATCAAACGGCATACAGTATATCCGAAAAAAATCCTTCATTGAAACGCTATCAATTCTCAATGTTGACTAATATGGGTTTAATACATTACGAGCAGGAAGATTATGATAAAGCCATGCCTATCTTTAGAAAGTTACTACAGTATCCGCAACGAAAGAGCAATATGCTCTCCAATATTGGTAATATTTATGGGCTTCAACGGCAAACGGACTCTGCGGTATATTATTTCAAGGCGTCAATTAAGGAAGCAGAACGTACTAATGATATGCTGCAAATTGCCAATGTTAAAAGCAATCTTGGATTGGTACAATCACAAGCGGGACAAGTATCCGAAGGATTGGCCAATACAGTCTTCAGCCTAAAAATGATTGATTCTTTGGATCTCGAAATGATTAGGGTGCCAGCTTACGTCAATGCTGCAGAAGTCTATATGCACAGCAATGATTTGGACAAAGCTGAACACTATGCCACTGAAAGTCTTAACGCAATCAAATCTCTCAACAATCTATACACAGAAACCAAGTCGCTTCAAACCTTGGCGACCATCCAGGAAAAAAAAGGCGACTATCAAAAGGCTTTGGAAAATTACAAGGCTGCGAATATCCTGAATGACAGCTTGGTGAATGCCGACCGAAAAGTAGAAATATCACGTAAGGAAATTCAGTACGAAGCTGATAAAAAAGAAGCACTTGCTTTAGCAGAGGCAAAACGCCAGCGCACCATCAAAAATATATTACTAGCAAGTAGTAGCGGTATTGTGTTGGCATCTCTACTCGCATTTGTATTCTATAGACGAAAACAAAAGGCGGACACGGCCATAAAGGAAGCTGAGTTCAATGCCACCGTGGCCGAAGTCGAACTAAAGGCACTTCGTGCTCAGATGAATCCACATTTTATCTTTAACAGCCTTAATTCCATCGGCGATTATATCTTGAACAATGATACACAATCCGCGAGTGACTATCTCAGTAAATTTGCCCGGCTGATGCGATTGACCCTGGAAAATTCTGATAAAAAGCTCATCACTTTGGAAGAGGATATTCAATTGCTTAACGCCTACCTGGCCATCGAGCAGAAACGGTTTGATAAGACCTTTGATTTCGAAATCCAAGTTGCCGACGATTTGGACACTGATGAAGTTCTGCTGCCCCCAATGTTGCTTCAGCCCTTTGTAGAAAACAGTATCATTCACGGACTCTCGAAATCGGAAAATGGTGGTAAGATTCAAATTAACTTCCAATCTGTACAGCAAAAATTGATTTGTACCGTAGAAGATAATGGTGTAGGTCGGGCTAAGAGCAAAAATAAGAATGGACATCTGAAGAAAAGTTCAATGGGCGTGACCATCACCCAGAATAGAATTGAGGTTCTAAATAAAACCAAGGATGCCAATGGGTCTGTCAAAATCATTGATAAGGAAATTGGCACCAAGGTAATCGTATCACTACCCTTAGCAT
>JBARUM010000492.1:0-1791 GCA_049645725.1 Maribacter sp. | reverse complement strand
ATGTAGAAGTAACGGATAACCAAGTTATTGTAACAAGTGGTCAGGAGGGTTTTGTAACAATCTACAATAAATCCGATTTAACAATTTCTAATGAAGCACCCTTTATGGATTTAAGGTCAGTAGCTGTAAAAGATAATAGTATTGCAGTACTGGATGCAGGACGTGGTGTGAGTATTTTAGACCAAAACCTAAATAATGTAATGGATATAGCGATAGATTCGGATTTTGGAGTAAATACAAAACGTACGCTAGACTTTAATGGTGAAAACATAGTGGTTGCGGAAGGTTCTAAAGGAGCTGGAGTTTATAATGCCTCTACCGGAAGTTTTGTAGAGTATGTTCCAATTCTTTTAAGTCCTGATAATGTGGACGGTGCGGACGTAGTGACCAATGCAGTAGCCTCTAATGAAGATGTACTGCTCATGGCAAATGGTGGTGCGGGACTTTGTTTGTCCGAAGAACAACAAAATCAAAATACCGATTTGGTTGGAATTATTGAATTGGAAGGTTCCATAAACTATGTGGCATCAAAAGGTGATTATATTTTTGCAGCTTCCGGTAAAGAAGGATTACAGATTATAAAACTTAACAGACCAAATGAAAGTCTTGTTTCTATATGTGCTGACTTAACCGCATACTCAGAAAGTGCTAATCTTGATGTTGTCGTTGACGACAACTTATCTTACAGAGGCGCAAAAAGATTCAATGATTTTAATGTGAGTGGTTCTTTGTTGTTGTGTGGTTCTTGGACGGTAAGGAATAATGTAGCTATTAATGAAAATGCACGGTTTGAGATGAACGGAACCTACGTTGTTGGAAGAAATAATAGAAGAAGAAATGTAATTCTTAATAATGGCAGTATATTTCGTGTAGAAGGCAACCTTACTATTTATGGAGATTTAGTTCTAAATGACGGAGCAACTATAGAATTCATTGGAGAAAACTCTGTGGTCAATATTTTTGGAAATGTTACCAGAAATGGAGATGCTACTGTGAACGGAACCTTTAGGGATGTTAAGAATAAATTCTAGGAATAAACTAATCTAAAGACAAAGCCCGAACAATTACTGTTCGGGCTTTTATATTTTTTACAATATAAAAATTAATTCAGTAGTTCAGCCACTTTTTCCTCTAAGGCAGCGCCTCTTAAATTCTTTGCTACTATGACGCCGTTTTCATCTAATAAGAATGCAGCTGGAATAGCGTCTACATTATATAGTTTAGCAATCTGGTCATCAAAATAGGCAATATTGGAAATATGGTTCCATTCAAGTCCATCATCTTCGATGGCTTTTTTCCATGCCTCGGCTGTCCTGTCCAAGGAAACGCCAACAACGTTTAGACCCTTATCATGATACTTGTTGTACACTGCCACTACATTTGGGTTTTCGGCTCTACAGGGTCTGCACCATGCCGCCCAAAAATCTATTAGTGTTACTTTACCCATAACATCCGCTAGGGCAATAGTTTCTCCTGCTGGATTAGGCCCGGTAAAATTAGGAGCTTTTGCACCTATTTCCGTATTTTTTTTGGTTTCTTCTGATTTTTTTAAATCCTCTATTCCTTTTGAAAGACGTTTACCTGGTCTAGAATCCTTAATTTCTTGTGACATAGCGTCATAAAGTTCCTGAATTTTTTCAATTGGCATGCCTTTCGTCGCTATGGCACGATCCAACAACAGGGCGGAGATTAACGCATTGGGATTTTTTTCTATGAAGTCAACTTCAAATCCTTTATATTCATCTATTAGCTCTTGCATCTCATCTCTAAGAGAAGTGATCAAAGCTTCCT
>JBARUM010000491.1:0-2349 GCA_049645725.1 Maribacter sp. | reverse complement strand
CTTAGAGGCGATTTTGTATAGTAAAGAGATTTCACGAAAGTACATGGCCTAAGTCATACTGAATGCCTTTCTTAAGTTGATATGAAATTTTTACTAAAACCATAAATCTTACCCATAAACTGTACTATTAAATAAGTGATTTGTTTTAAGCTCCATATTTTCAACTCTTACAAATCGCACCTTACGTAAAGAGTTCATACCGATGCTTGCTATTTAGGCTCGACCTAAAAGACAGTATGAAACGATAATCTAATACCTATGCTATAACCCATCAAATTGTAGGCAGTCACCGCGCTATAAAAATGCTGTATAATAGTCCGACAGGACATTTGCTCATCCTGGAATTACGGATAAGGTTCATATTCGATCGGATAGAAGACATTTTATGACTTCGTTACTTTTGATGTTAGTCATTAACTGTTTAATTTTCAAGAATTACCGTAAAGTACTATTTACATGCAAAAATTAAAGAAGGTCATAGTTTTGGACGAAAACGATTCATCGGTCGAAATGGTGCCCCTGGTCGAAGATGTACTATCAGCTGAACAGCAAAAACGCCTTACCCCAGACTTGGTCATAGAAAGCCTAAAGGCCGGCAATGAACGTTATATTAGCAACGACCTTACCGCTCGAGACCATACCGAACAAATCCGTAAAGCGAGCTCTGGTCAATATCCAAAGGCGGTCATACTCTCCTGTCTGGATAGTCGAGTACCTGTAGAGGACGTCTTCGATAAAGGTATCGGAGACCTTTTCGTAGCTCGTGTAGCCGGTAATTTCGTGAACGAGGACATTTTGGGAAGTATGGAATTCGGGTGCAAGGTGGCAGGTTCCAAAGTTATTATGGTCATGGGTCATGAACATTGCGGCGCGGTAAAGGCAGCTATCAACGACGTTAAATTGGGAAATATAACGGCCATGTTGAGCAAGATCAGGCCAGTAGTGGTCTCAACTGAATACGATGGTGAAAATAGTTCATCGAACCCGGAGTATGTGCACCTTGTCTGTTTGAACAATGTGCTGAACACTATACGTCAAATAAGGGATAGAAGCCCAATCCTTAAGGAAATGGAAGAAAATGCTGAAATTAAGATCATCGGTGGCGTCTACGATATGGACACCGGTAAGGTTAATTTCCTATAAGGCAAACATCATATTAAAATCAAATAGTAAACCTCTGATGGAATGATAAACCTAAATTATGATATCAAATATTTAAAGGGTGACATTACAGGAGGTCTTGTCGCCGGTGTGGTCGCCCTACCCTTAGCGCTTGCCTTCGGGGTTCAATCGGGATTAGGAGCTGTAGCCGGGCTATACGGGGCCATAGCCGTGGGAGTGTTGGCAGCAGTGTTCGGGGGAACGGATACCCAAGCAAGTGGCCCAACCGGGCCCATGACCGTAGTTTCGGCTGCTTTGGTGGCAAACGCCATAGACGTTGCCGGAAGCCTTGAAAGTGCAATGGGCATCATTCTTCTAAGTTTTCTGGTCGGTGGCGCATTTCAGGTCTTGTTCGGGTTCCTTAACATCGCAGGTTATATTAAATATTTCCCGTATCCCGTCATTTCTGGTTTTATGAGCGGTGTCGGGCTAATAATCGTTATTCTTCAGCTCTTCCCCTTCGTAGGATTGGATTCCGCAAAATCCACATTAAAGGTCATCACGGATTTTCCTAGATTGTTCTCCGAGTTCAATTGGCAAGCCCTGGCACTTGGCCTGATGACGGTGACGATATATTATTTATTCCCGAAAATAACCAAAGCGGTACCTAGCGCCTTGGTAGCACTGATAGCGGTATCGGTCTTTGCTTATTTCATTCAATGGAATGTTCCCGTTATCGGTGAAATCCCATCCGGGTTGCCATCATTGCGATTGGAAGGTATGTTCGGTATCGATAGCAGTGCCTATTTTTTGGTTTTGGAGTATGGGCTGGTATTGGCCGTTCTGGGCTCCATTGATTCCCTCCTTACTTCCGTGATCGCCGATAATATGACTAAGACCAAACATAACAGCAACCGGGAACTCATCGGGCAAGGTATAGGAAACATGGCGGCTGCGTTGATAGGTGGAATCCCTGGAGCGGGTGCCACGAAAGGAACCGTGGTCAATATCAACAGCGGGGGTAGGACCAAACTATCCGGAGCTTTGCACGGTATCTTTCTCTTGACGATACTTCTGGGTCTAAGTTCCTTGGCGGCGTTCATTCCCTTGGCAGTACTTGCTGGCATCTTGATCCCGATAGGGTTCAAGATAGTGGATAAAAAGGGTCTGAAACACTTGAAAGTAGTCCCTAGGGCGGACGCCGTTGTTCTTCTTATAGTTCTTTTATGGACCACCTTTGGAAGTTTG
>JBARUM010000490.1:0-3579 GCA_049645725.1 Maribacter sp. | reverse complement strand
GCTTTATGAGGTAAGTGAACGTTTTTTTAATGTTTGGTACCTAATGCGGAGAAGCAGCCGTAGGCAGAAACGAGAACTCTATTGCCTTAGTAAGTTTTTAGTGGCTTTTTACGGGGAAGAGTTACTTAGTATGGCAAATAGAAGACTTAATAGATTGAGTAATTCCGTTGAGGAAATATATTTAGATTTAGCGATTGCCGAGGTAATAGAGGACAATAATATTCAAGCGAGCTTAAGACAAAGAGGTTATAAACAAATTCTAGAGTATTCCAGAACAAATCCGAACGCGTTAGATTCGTCTCCTATTTCTGAAGAGCATATTATTAATGAGATATATCAAAGAGCACATGAGTTACTTTTGGAAAAAAATTGGGAAGAAGCCCAAATAATTATTAATGAAGCTAAAAAATACAACCCTCCTGCCTCAGAAATTTTTGTTTTTGAAGGACTAATTTTCATGAACCAAATGAAAATAGAGGAAGCTGAAGAAGCATTTAAAAAGGCTATCCAAATTGACAACAACTTCTATGCTTGGCATAATTTGGGTAATCTTTTAATTGAATTACCTACACGCTACCCTGAAGCTGAAGAAGCATTTTTAAATGCGCTAGGTTTAAAACCCACATCTTTCGAAACTTGGTTTAGTCTTGGACAACTGTATCATGATAACTTGAGTTTACCTGAAAAGGCAAAAACCGCTTATTTAAAGGCAATAGAACTTGACCCAACTAACGCCACTTTGTGGCATAGGATAGGTTACCTTTTATCCAATGAATTAAATGAATACCAAAATGCGGAGTCTGCCTTGAGACAAAGTTTGGCCATTGATGAAAGTAAAGCCGTAGTTTGGAATGATTTAGGGAATCTTCTACAAGACCATCTGGAAAGTTATACTGAATCAGAAGTCGCTTACAAAAGAGCAATTTCATTAGATAGCAGCTTTACTTTCCCATGGAATGGTTTGGGCAATCTCTATAAAAATCACACCAAAAACTACAGAGCTTCTGAAGAGGCGTTTAAAACGGCAATAGAATTAGACCCTAAGTTCACCTATCCTTGGAATGGCTTTGGCAATCTTTACAAGGATCATTTAAAAAAATATGATGAGGCTGAATTTGCATATAAAAAAGCAATAGAAATTGACAAGACGTACGACTTCCCTTGGAGTGGGCTAGCTAAATTATACTTCTATGAATTAAAAAAATTCGAGGAGGCATATCATGCAATCAATATGGCAATTTCTCTCAACCCAGAATTTTATTCCCATCACTTCGAACGGGGTAATATTCTCCGATCTTTTCAACAGGACTTTGTAGAGGCAGAAAGAGCCTACAAAAAATCCATTCAGATTAACCCTAATTTTAGAAATAGCTGGCATGCCTTAGGGCATTTATATAGTCAAAACCTTTGTAAATATGAAAAATCAATTGAAGCATACAAAAAAGCAACCCAAATAGATCCAAACTTTAGTCATTTATGGGAAGAGATGGGATTTGTAAACCTTATACACTTAAAAAAGAGCGAGGAAGCACAATTAGCTTTTCAGAAAGCAGTCGAAATTGATGATGAGTCATTTTTAGGTTGGTATGGGATAGGTTATACTTGCCATACTCAACAGCAAGACCTTAAAGGAGCGGAAGCGGCATATCTTAAAGCGTTACAAATAGATCCAAGTGATTCGAACGTTTGGAATAGTCTAGGAAACTTATACTTGGATGGTCTTTCAAACATTGAAAAGGCAAGGAATGCCTTTTCCCAAGCTTTGGAAAAAGATTCAGATAATAAAGCCGCTATTTATAATTTGATCTTCATCTATCGTGATAAGTTAAACGAATTAGAAGTAGCTCGTTCTATGATGAATTCCATCTCTCAAAACGAATTGCATAAAGACTCATATTATTTACACTCTATGCTTTTTGATTATTTGGATCAGAATGCAGGGGTTGCGAAATTCAAGCTTTTAAGTGGATTGGAAATAATTGCTGATAATTTACCTTACTCGACTAGCGATGACTGGTATCGATCAGCTGCAATGGCAGTGAAACTCGGCTATGGTAAACACTTTGTAGAAGTGCTAGAAGAAACTGGCCATGATATTATTCTAAGGCCTTATTACGAGGCGATTAAAGCATTAATGTCTAAAGATGCGGAAGACTATTTTACTACTATTGCTACTGAAATTAGGGAGCCTGCCGCTAAAATTCTAGAATTTATGAAGCGATATATCTCATAACCAGCCTCCTTTTTTATATGTTCTATGGCCCTGTTTTCTAATGGGGCTTTTATTGTTTTAAGTGATTTGAGTCAATATTTTGACTTTATAGCCCAGAAAACAGGCGAATTATGAGCTATAAAAATATTTTTATAGCTCACATAATGGGGTGAAAGTGAGCTATAAATTTTTGGAAGGCGCAAAAATTTGCGATTCCTCACGGGAGACACCTGTTTTAAGTGATTGGTGTAATTAGGGAAATGAGGGATAATGCATTTAATCTACAATCTTCCGTCCGACCTTCGGTACTGACGGAAAAGCCCATCAGTACCGAAGGTCAGATGGGTGGTTTACGGACGCACGACATGATAATAACCTTGACTAACGTGTTAAAAAGGATACCCAATACCAAAGTTGAAGAGGATTTCAGATAGGTCGAAGCCAGTGCGCTGCCCCATTGGTAGGTATGGTTTACTGAAAGGGCTGGCCAAATCGAAACGGATGACAAAGTTTTGAATATCTACCCTAAGGCCAGCACCGTAGCCAATGCCTAGTTCTTTAATAAAATCGGCACTGAATTTTCCGCCAGGCAATGCTTCGTTTTCATTATTAAGCCACACGTTGCCCGCGTCTACAAATAATGCTCCTTTTAAGAATGAGTAGATCGGAAAACGGAATTCGATATTGGCTTCTAAACGGATATCACCCGACCTGTCGAAGAAAGAGCCTTGGTCTGTTTCAGCAGGGTCGTATGAACCTGGCCCAAGTGACCTCGTTCTGAATGCACGAACACTGGATGGCCCACCTGAGAAATATTGCCTAGCAAAAGGCAGTGTTTCGGAATTACCATAAGGCAGGCCGTAGCCACCAAAAAGACGACCCACTAAGGTTTGTTTACTGCTCAGGCGATAGTTGTATACAAAGTTGAAATCGGCTTTTACGTATTGTGCATAGGCAATTCCAAAAAGCGTTTTCTGACCATCTTCATTATTATCCTTACTTACCCAATCCACAATATTTCCGGCCAATTCAAAATTAGTAACCAGCAAAATTGGGTTCCTTTTTTTTCCTTCTGTTAGCTGATTATAGACGAAACTATACGTTGGTCCAGTAATGAGTTGTTGTTGAAAACTACTTTGCAAGAATGGATTCTGGTCTAAGATTTCTTGAAACTCGGGCGTAATACTAGAGGTATTCACATAGTTAATACTGATCGGATTAAGCTCGTGATAGATTGCTTGATTCTTTTGCCAAGTGTACCCAAAACTAGTATTCAGCGCAGTGAGGTTATACAGGTCGCTTCGGCTAAATAAATCAAAACCCAGTTTTATATTGGTTTTCGGTACCGCATAAAGTACAGTATCGTT
>JBARUM010000489.1:0-2608 GCA_049645725.1 Maribacter sp. | reverse complement strand
CCAAATAAAGAATAATTTAAAAAGCCCCAAATTTTGGGGCTTTTTAAATTATTCTTTATTTGGATTCTAGTGGGGACTTAATATTATTTTCCAGATGTAGGTCAATGTACATCTGATTTAATTCATCAGAATCTCCGTACTGTTTCCTAATTTCTTCCAACTTTATTTTCAGATCAGCTACAACATCAGCATATTCTGGGTCGTTGTAAATATTGTTCATCTCATCAGGGTCTTTCTTACGGTCATATAATTCCCATTCATCTACATCGTAATAAAAGTGTACCAGCTTATAATCAATGGTCACAATTCCGTAATGTCTTTTTACTTGATGTACAGCCGGATACTCATAATAATGATAGTATACCGCATCTCTTGTCCAATCTGATTTGTTTGATGTTAACAAAGGCATAAGGCTTTCACCTTGCATATCGTCTGGAGCATCAATTCGCGCGGCTTCCAACATAGTTTGTGCAAAGTCTAAATTTTGTACCATTTCCTCATTTGAAATGCCAGGCTTAATTTCATTTGGCCACCGGACTAACAATGGTGTTTTAAAAGACTCGTCATAGATGAAACGTTTGTCGAACCAACCATGTTCACCTAAATAAAAACCTTGATCGGAAGTATAAATTACCATTGTATTGTCCGTTAGGCCGTTGGTATCCAGATAGTCCAAAACGCGTCCTACATTATCATCTACGGAAGAGATACAGGCCAGATAATCCTGCATATAGCGTTGGTATTTCCATCTCATTTTTTCTTTATCGGACATGGTGGGCCAATTTTTTTCAAAATCAGCATTAATACTATCTAAAATTGGCTCATAAAGTACTTTTTGAGCATCATTGACTCGGTTGGTGTAAGGGTTGTCAAATGATCCTTCGTACTCCGGTACAAAAGGTTTGGGGTTCATTTTTTTGATTAGTTCTGGGCGAATTTTACTATCGTGACTGTACATCATGTGGTAAAGTAGATTCATCTCAGCAGTTTTAGCCGCCGTTCCTCTATTACTATAATCATCAAATAGCGTGGCAGGCTCAGGAAATGTTTTACCACTAAACTCTTTGAACTTTTCTGGACTTGGCCACCAAGGGCGGTGCGGTGCCTTGTGCAAATACATGAGCATAAAGGGTTTTTCTGGATTTCGCTTGGTGTCCAACCAATCTAAGGTAACATCGGTAATAATATCGGTTACGTAGCCTGTTATGGTAGTATCTCCATCTTTTGTAATGAAATCGGGATTGATATAACTCCCTTGACCGGGCAGAATCATAAAATCATCTACACCCTTAGGATTATTCCCAAAATGAAGCTTACCGAACATCGCTGTTTGGTAACCGGCCTTTTGAAAGATTTGAGGGAAAGTCACCTGTGTAGTATCAAAAGGACGTTGATTATCCGTCTTACCATTGATATGCGTATGTTTCCCTGTCAGAATTGTTGCTCTAGAAGGGGCACAAATGGAATTGGTGACACTGGCATTGGTGAAGGTGATACCCTCTTTTGCAATTCTATCAATATTTGGAGTTTCAATAAGCTTATCACTATAAGCACTTATAGCCTGATAGGCATGGTCATCGGACATTATGAATATGATGTTCGGTTTCTTATTAATTTTTTTTCCCGCTGTTTTCTCTTTACATGAAATAGCAATGAAGAAACCCAATACACATACTACTATAAATACTTTTTTCATGATGACAGACTCGTTTGGAGTTATTTAGCTAAATATACTAAAATTGTATCCGACCACTTTGTTATTTCTTTTTGTGGTTCCTTTTTTTAACCGATTTTTGTCGCTTCTATGAAATCCAAAAAAACTGCCTTACTTTTCATATTTATTACCATATTGGTAGATGTTATAGGAATTGGTATTATTCTTCCCATTATTCCTGAATTGATAATGGAATTGACCGGGGAGGGAATAGATACAGCTGTAATTTACGGTATGTGGTTGACCACTGCTTTTGCTGGAATGCAATTTCTTTTTTCTCCGGTTCTTGGTGAGATTTCCGATAAGTTTGGTAGAAGACCAATTCTATTATTGGCCTTATTGGGGTTAAGCATAGACTATTTGATACATGCCTGGGCACCAACTATAACCTGGTTATTCTTAGGACGATTTTTAGCAGGCATAACTGGGGCAAGCTTTACCGTCGCCTCCGCTTACATTGCGGATGTTAGTACCAAGGAGAATAAGGCAAAAAACTTTGGGCTTATTGGAGCAGCTTTTGGTTTGGGGTTCATAATAGGTCCAGGAATAGGGGGCTTTTTTGGAGAAATAGATATCCGATTACCATTCTACATTGCTGCCGCTCTCACCTTTTCTAATTTTCTGTTTGGTTGGTTGTTTGTGCCAGAATCACTATCAATTGAAAATAGAAGACCTATAAACATATTAAAAATGATACCCGGGGTGTCGTTGGCGGCATTAAGGAATTATAAAGGTGTTCTACTCCTTATTTTTGCCTTTTTCTTGGCTAATTTGGCGGGCCAGGCACTACCTTCAACTTGGTCTTATTATGGCATTGAACGTTATAATTGGAGCCCAAGGGAAATAGGTGTATCACTCATGGTAGTGGGTCTATTGGTTGCGATTGTGCAGGGC
>JBARUM010000488.1:0-3733 GCA_049645725.1 Maribacter sp. | reverse complement strand
TTACCCAATGTTCCAAAACCATGGGCATCATCAACCATTAAACGGAAATTATATTTTTGCTTAAGTGCAACTATTTCTTTTAACCTTCCTTGTTCACCTCGCATCCCAAAAACGCCTTCGGAAATTACCAATATACCTCCACCGGTCTGTTCTGCCATTTTAGTGGCACGCTCCAAGTTCTTTTCTAGACTTTCAATATCATTATGCTTAAAAGTAAACCGTTTCCCCATGTGCAATCTAACACCATCAATGATACAGGCGTGCGAATCCACATCATAAACTATAATATCATCCTTAGATACCAATGCATCAATTGCGGACATAATACCCTGGTACCCGAAATTTAAAAGATATGCAGCTTCTTTACTTACAAAAGCTGC
The DNA here is from genome assembly GCA_049645725.1 of Maribacter sp. Classification (GTDB taxonomy): domain Bacteria; phylum Bacteroidota; class Bacteroidia; order Flavobacteriales; family Flavobacteriaceae; genus Maribacter. Next base: position 3,353 of record JBARUM010000488.1, on the reverse strand, counting down.
GCATTCTTGCTCCAATCGCTCATGAAATGCCGTATGTCCGCTCATCATTCTTGCACCCATGGGGTATGCGGCACCGTATTCAGCAGCGGCTTCACCATCTATTTTTTTAATCTCCGGAAGATTGGCAAGACCTAAATAATCATTGATACTCCATGTGATTACGTCCTTACCTTGAAATTTCATTCTATTGGATATTGGGCCTTCCAATTTAGGAAATACAAAATATCCCTCTGCCTGCGATGCCCATTTACCCAAAGGGCCTTTGTTCTCTATGATTCTTTCAAATAAATCTTTCATTTCCTAAATTTGGTTCTACCTGCAAAAGTAAATATTTTTGAGAAGCATTCATAAATTATTTGTAGGACAAAAAAAAGCGAGCCAAAAGCTCGCTTCATATGAAAAATATAATTTTTTTATTTAATAAATTGAATTTCTTGTGTTTCCTCAACGGAATTGGTATCTAAAAAGCCTTGATCTTCCATCCACTGATCACTATAAATCTTACTCATATATCTAGAACCATGATCAGGAAATATTGCCACGACGTTACTGTTTTTATCAAACCTATTAAGCTTATCCAATTGCTTTAAAGCTTGCATCACCGCACCGCTGGTATAACCTACAAAGATACCCTCGCTTTTTGAAATTTCTCTTGCAGTATGGGCACTTTCCTCGTCTGAAACCTTTATGAACTCATCGATAATATCAAAATCTGTAGCTCCAGGAATTAAGTTCTTACCAAGACCTTCTATTCTATAGGGATAAATCTCATTGACATCAAACTCTCTAGTTTCATGGTATTTTTTAAGAACTGATCCAAAGGCATCTACCCCAATAACTTTTATATCAGGGTTCTGTTCCTTTAAGTACTTGGCCGTTCCGGAGATGGTTCCACCTGTTCCGCTACATGCCACAAAATGAGTTATTTGCCCTCCTGTCTGTTCCCAAATTTCGGGACCGGTAGATTTATAATGGGCATCCATATTCAATTCATTGAAATATTGATTGATGTATATAGATCCGTTTGTTTCTTCATGTAATCGTTTAGCTACCTGATAGTAAGACCTAGGATCATCAGCGCTTACATGGGCAGGACAAACATAAACCTTAGCCCCCATGGAGCGAAGCATATCAATCTTATCTTTAGAAGATTTGGAACTGACAGCTAAAATACAGTCGTATCCTTTGATGACACTAACCATGGCAATACTAAAGCCTGTGTTACCGGAAGTAGTCTCTATTATGGTACTACCCTCGGTAAGTATTCCTCTGCGCTCTGCTTCTTCTATTATATGGATAGCTATTCTATCCTTGGAAGAATGACCTGGATTAAAGGATTCTACCTTAGCGTAAAAATTACCTGTAAAGTTATCTGTGATTCGATTTAGCTTCACTAGAGGGGTATTACCAACCAGCTCTAATATATTATTGTAAGCTTTTATCTTATTTTTCATAAGGGGATTCTTGTTCATTGTCCTTTTATAAAAGGTCAAAAATTCCGATACAAAGCTACTATTTTTTTTCCACTAACGTGATTTACCTTCCCAATCCAGTAAAAAAACGTATTCTTTCGCCACTTCTTTAAGTGCTTCAAAACGACCGGATGCTCCGCCATGGCCTGCTTCCATATTGATATCGAACAACAACATATTTTCATCCGTTTTCATATCCCTTAACTTTGCCACCCATTTAGCTGGTTCAAAATACTGAACTTGAGAATCATGAAGACCGGTTGTTACCAACATATTAGGATAGTCCTGTTCTAAAACGTTGTCATAAGGAGAATATGATTTCATGTAGTCATAATATTCTTTTTCGTTTGGATTTCCCCACTCGTCATATTCGCCTGTGGTAAGAGGAATCGAATCATCCAACATAGTAGTAACAACATCCACAAAGGGAACGGCAGCAATAACACCATTATAAAGTTCGGGTGCCATATTAACCACAACTCCCATTAATAGACCACCTGCAGAACCACCCATGGCATATAAGTGATTAGCGCTGGTGTAGTTGGAATTTATAAGGAATTTTGAACAATCTACAAAATCTGTAAACGTATTCTTCTTACTCAATAACTTACCATCCTCGTACCAAGGACGACCCAAGTACTCACCACCGCGCACATGGGCAATAGCGTAGACGAATCCTCTATCCAAAAGACTTAATCGCACGGTTGAGAAATAGGGGTCTATAGTTGCTCCATATGAACCATAGGCGTATTGTAAAATAGGTGTATCCTTATCTAATGGTGTATCTTTATGATATACAATGGACAACGGAATCTTAATACCATCCCTCGCCGTGGCCCACATTCGCCTTTCTATATAATTCTTTTTTTTGAATTTGCCGCCCAACACCTCTTGTTCTTTCATTACAATCTTTTCCTTCGTAATCATATTGAAGTCAATTACAGAACTTGGGGTAATAAGGGAATTATACGAGTATCGCAACCAATCTGTATCAAACTCAGGATTACTACCCACATAGGAGGTGTAGGTTTCGCTTTTAAAGGGAAGGTAATAACTTGCATCTCCATCCCATCTTATTATCTTAATTTGATTAAGGCCGTTCTCACGTTCAGAAAGCACATAAAAATGTTTGAAAATATCTATATCCTCTAAAAGCACTTGAGTCCTGTGCGCTATAAATTCTTTCCAGTTCTCAGATAAAGTTGCTTTTTCATCTGTCTTCATTACTTTAAAATTGGTAGCACCATCCTTATTTGTAAGCACATAGAAAGAATCTTCGTAATGAAAAATGGTGTATTCCAGACCACGTTTTCTTGGAGAAAACATTTTGAATTCTTCATTAGGTTTTGAGGTTGGTAAAATTTGAAACTCAGAAGTTACAGTGCTTACGGAACCTATGACTATATATTTTTTAGATTTTGTTCGATACACGAACGTGCTGAACGTGTCATCTTTTTCATGAAAAACAAGTTCATCCAAATTTGACGAAGTGCCTAAAATATGCTTGTATATTTTATCTGACCGTAAAGTAATCGGGTCTTTTTTCGTGTAGAAGATTGTTCTATTATCATTTGCCCAAACGGCCCCACCGGTAGTATTCTCAATAAATTCCTCATAAATTTCCTTAGTTTCTAAATTTTGAATGCGAAGTGTATATTGCCTTCTGGATACCGTATCCACTCCAAAAGCGGCTAGTTTGTTATTGGGGCTTATGGCAATACCGCCTATTTTGAAATAATCATGCCCTTTGGCCATTTCATTTCCATTGAAAATGATTTCCTCTGGGGCATTTATATCTTCCTTATGTCTACAATACAAAGGATATTCCTTACCTTTTTCATATCTGGTCTTGTACCAATATCCATTTACTTTGTAGGGTAC
>JBARUM010000487.1:0-2258 GCA_049645725.1 Maribacter sp. | reverse complement strand
TAATGAGACCATATATTTTACTCGTAATAACTACGGTAAAAAACTCAAAAGAGATAAAAAAGGAATAAACCACCTAAAAATATACCGATCTCAAAAAATTGATGGGGAATGGACAGAAGCTTATGAAGTTCCTTTCAATAGTGACGAGTATTCAACAGGGCACCCTGCGCTTAGTAAGGATGGCAAGCAACTGTACTTTGTTTCAGATATGCCAGGAAGCATAGGTGAGACCGATATTTTCGTCGTGGATGTTCATGACGATGGAAGTTTTTCCACTCCAAGAAACCTGGGGCCGGAAATTAATACCGAACAAAAGGAAATGTTCCCCTTTATAAATGACAAAAAACTGTATTTCTCTTCTAACGGGCATATTGGACTAGGTGGTTTGGACGTTTACGAAGTAGCCTTTGGAGAGGAAGATGGGTTTTTGGAAGTCCGTAATCTAGGTGTTCCTATTAATAGTAATAAAGACGACTTCTCTTATATCGTTAACGAAGAAACTCAAAAAGGGTTTTTTGCATCCAATAGGGATGGTGGTAAAGGAGATGATGACATCTATTCCTTTAAAAACCTTATTGTTGAAGAAATACCTGAAAACCTCAATGCAATTGCGGGCGTGGTAACAGAATTGGTTACAGGTGATGTAATGCCAAAGGCACTGGTAGAATTATTGGATGAAAATAATATCAAACTAAAAGAAATAGAGACTTTGGAAGATGGAAGTTTCATCTTTGAAGATTTAGATTCAAATACCAAATATACCCTGAGAACAGTTAAGGGCACCTTCTTTGAAGACATAAGAGAAACCGCTACCAAGGAAAATGAAGTTGTAAATATTGATGTTTCCCTAAGGAAACTTAATGATATGATAGCTGTTGAGAATGGTATACGGAAGTTGAAAACAGAAATGATTCATTTTAATTTTGACAAGTCCTACATTAGAAAGGATGCTGGGGAAGAATTAGATAAATTAGTTTCGGTAATGCAGGAATACCCGGACATGGTTATTAAGATAGAATCGCATACAGATTCTAGAGGTAGCGCCGTGTATAACAAATACCTATCAGATAAACGCGCAAAATCAACCCGAGATTATATAATTTCGAAAGGAATCGACTCATCTCGTATAGAGAGTGCTACCGGTTATGGTGAAGAAAGGTTATTGAACGAATGTAATGGAAGAATACCCTGTGCAGAAGAGAAGCATTATCTAAACCGTAGGTCAGAGTTTGTTATCGTAAATATGTAGATCGATAAATAAAAAAGTTTTAAAGCCACTGTTACTTAAATAACTGTGGCTTTTTTGTTTGTTCATATCTCAAGTCTTGGCGTTTTACTTTTTAAATAATAGCAAACGGTATAAAATAACATTTTCGATATATCTACAGTAATGGCCATTTCTATAGAACGCCCTATGCGAAATTTCTAAATAAGGCTAGTCAGCAAATTTCCTATATCATTATGCGTAAAACATCGTATTAAACTACTTGTCATCGATCAATTAAAATAAGTGAATCTGTTCATGGCATAAATTACCCTTTTCAACTAAACAATTTAACGCTAAGAGTTTTAAGGCCGATCTTCGTACGGAATGAAAATTTTAAATGATCAGGTATGGAGAAAATTTTACTCGTAAAAGAAATTTATGTAGAGGCTTTTAAAAATTGGAGAAATATAATTTTAGAGAACTATTTCAAAGTATTTTCTTGGATTTGTTTTGTTCTATTGGCCATAACTATTTATGCATTTACCTATAGGGTTTTAACAGGTTTCTCTTTTGGGAATCTCTAGGTAGGCGTAACTAAAAAGAAAAGGGCTTGAGTTATTTCTCAAGCCCTTTTCTTTTTGACCAATTTTATATATTAGTTATTGCTAAAACGAACTGTTTTAATTATGGCTTCTAGCTCAAACATATAATCCCGTTTTTTAGTGGCTGGAGCAAAAGTAAACCCTTCCAGCACCAACTTTCTATTATTTGGCTTGTCGTTGATAATATAGGTCAAAAACGGTCCTGCCATTGGATATCCGGACATTTCCCAAATACCTCTAGCCTCTGCTGCTTTTCTTCCAGAAACCTCGGCAGGAAAGACGTAGGGGGAAAAGGCTTTCTCTGTCACCATATGGTTTTCCTTTCCGGGAATGTCTTCTCCTGGTATGAACAGCTTACCAATAGAATCTCTCATCTTCACAATATCTTGAACAAAAGTGGAATCATTCTTAAACGTGTCCCAAGGCACACTATAGGCAATAACGTTCAT
>JBARUM010000486.1:0-9234 GCA_049645725.1 Maribacter sp. | reverse complement strand
GATATTCCTAGCTTCCCCTTAATTTCTGGCATGTATGGTTGATTCTGTCCGGTATTAATAATACCTTAGTACGTAAAAATAAGCAACTTGCTGCGCAAAATTAAAATTTTTGGTGAATTAGGATAGTGAAATTGCAGGAAATAGAGTTATGAAAAAGGAAAATGTAGATGTATTGGTTATCGGAGCAGGACCGTCGGGTGCTGTTGCAGCATCATACCTGCATAATTAAGGGCTCTCCGTAAAGGTGGTCGAGAAAAATAAATTCCCTCGTTTTGTAATTGGAGAAAGCCTGATCCCCAGATGTATGGATCATTTTGAAGCCGTAGGTCTTATGGATTGTCTTAAGGAGAAAGGGTTTGAAGTAAAGACAGGGGCTAGGTTCATGCAGGGAGCCAAAATTTGCGAATTTGATTTTAGTAAAAAGCACACCAAGGGTTGGGATTGGACCTGGCAGGTACCACGTGCTGATTTTGATAAGACCCTTACCGACGAACTGACTAAAAGGGGAGTGGATATTGATTTCGAAAAAGAAGTTACGGATGTTCATTTTTTAGACGGAATATCCACTACTACCATATTGGATTATAAAGGGAATACATCTGAAATTGAAGCAAAGTATATAATTGATTCTAGCGGCTTTGGTCGGGTTTTGCCACGGTTGTTAGGTTTGGACAAGCCATCCGAAATACCTAAACACTCCTCTATTTTTACGCATGTTAAGGATGTTAGAAGGCCGGAAGGCTGGGAAGGGCACCGTATTACTTTTGATATTGTAAGTCTTGAGACTTGGCTCTGGGTCATTCCTTTTTCTAATGGATATACCAGTATTGGTTACGTAGGCCCTACGGAGTATCTAGAATCTTTTGAGGGAAGCAATACTGATAAACTACGGGAAATGATGAAGCTATCCAATCATTATAATAATAGGTTTGATGGGCTTCCCTATGAATTTGAACCTAGAATGATAAAGAACATAGCCAAATCAGTAACCAAGTTGTACGGTGACGGTTATGTGCTTACGGGAAATAGTGCGGAGTTTTTGGATCCTGTTTTTTCATCTGGCGTTACTTTTGCGACCGAGTCTGCACATTTGGCTGCCAAACTGATTGCAAAAGAACTTAAAGGGGAAACGATAGATTGGGAAACGGATTATTCCACATACATGCTGGATGGCGTCAATGTCTTTTCTACCTATGTAAAAGAGTGGTATACCGGTAACCTTCAGAAAATTTTCTTTACGGATTCCGAAAACCCTGTTATTAAATCCCAGATTTGTGCTGTATTGGCAGGATACGTTTGGGATCGGACAAATCCGTTCGTAAAAAATCACCACCGTTTGGTAAAAACAGTGGCACATATTGCCGATATGGAAAAAGAAAACGCTAGCACATAATTATCGGCTTTTTTAAATTATCGAAATCTCCTACTTGTATTTTTAAGCGGTTGTACCCACTATTACTGACATAGTTCAGATAGATAAAAGTTTTTTTTCATGGTTTTGTTTGAATTTGCTTTAAATAGTTTAGCTAATGTTTTTGTGAGAAGTTTTTTCTTGTAGCACTTTTACGATAAGTAATTTAATTGGTTTGATTAATCGTCCACCGCTGCAAAAACCATTTGCCTGAATTTCCATCCTGTATTGTCATCTACCGGGCCTTGGGTTTGCTTCATTAAAATCCCGATAATTCCTTCAGAAGGGTCCGCAAAATATTGCGTATTGAAATAACCGCCCCAATCAAATGTTCCTATACCTCCTTCACCACCTAAAATAGCTCCTTTTTCATTTACCACCGAAAACGCGAGTCCGTAATGCTTTCCACCGTCCCAAATATCCCCAATCTGGTTGCCCATTATACTGTTTATCGTAGTTCGGCTTAGTATACGTACACCATTAAGTTCCCCCCTGTTCAGATACATTTGTAAAAAAGTCGCGTAATCTTTTGCAGTACTGGAAAGTCCTGCGCCTCCTGAAAAAAAGGTTTTAGCTCCTTTAGCGGGGTAATCGGTATCATAAAAAGTGATGGGATATTTAACCCACTTTCCGTTTTCTTTTTTCTGTACATTGACCAATCGCTCCGCTTTGTCTTTGGGCAGATAGAACCAAGTATCGTTCATCTGTAAAGGTTCAAAGATTCGAGTCCTTAGAAAATCATCAAAAGGCATCCCCGAGATGACCTCGATGAAATAACCCAAAACATCTAACCCCTCACTGTAGGTCCATTTTTCCCCAGGCTCATGATGTAAGGGTAGTGCTGCAAGTTTCCCTACGCTTTCCTTAATAGTTATATTTTCTGTAGTGAATAAGTCGGTAATACCCGCCTTGGCGTATATTTTCTTAAATCGTTCGTCACCATCTATGACGCCGTAACCAATTCCCGAGGTATGCGTAATCAAATCTCGAATCGTAATTTGATTTTCTGCCGGTTTTGTGGTATAGGTAGAGTCGCTTGCTTTAAAGGTGTCCAAAAGTTGAGCCTCCTTGAATTCTGGTAAATATTTTGAAATGGGGTCGTCCAGTCTAAATCTACCTTCTTCCCAAAGCATCATTACCGCAGTAGCCGTAATTGCCTTGGTTTGAGAGGCTATTCTGAATATGTCATCTTTTTCCAGAGGTTTTTCGACCTCATTATCGCTCATTCCGTAGGCTTTATGAAATACGATTTTTCCGTTTTTAACAATTAGCGCTACAATTCCGGGTAATTTACTTTCTACGACTGCTTTGTTCAGCATGGCATCAATTTTGGCCAACCTTTCTTCGGACATTCCTACCTCCTTACCATCACCATAAGATAACGGCGCAGTTTTTTTTATGGATGATGTTTGAGAATACATTGAAAATGAAAGAAATAATAGGAAAAGAGTTTGTTGATGTCTCATAGGTGGTGATTAAAGAGTTCGATTAAATGTAAGGAAAGATTTTTGTAGTCTTAATTAATTGTAGACGTTATTAACCGTATATCAATTATTTCAAAATAATATGAAAAGGATTCCTCAAGTTTAATTGCTACTTTATACATTTAACAAAAGTCATTAGTTCTAAAAACAAATCAGGCAAAGTGTTTAAATACACTTGCCATGGAAATCAATTGGTCCAAGGTATTATCTGGGCTGTTTATTTCTACTTATGGTTTCTGAAAAAAACAATAAATAACGGCCATGACCGAAAAAGAGAAAATGATAAAGGGCCTTATGTATAACCCTAGGGATAAAGAGCTCGTATCCGCTAGATTGAATGCTCGTTTACTTTTACGAAAAATTGCAGAAATACCTGAAGGTAAAGAGCGACAACGTAAACACTTCTTTAGAGAACTACTGGGTAAAACGGGACAAAAATTTTATATAGAAAACCCATTTATATGTGATTACGGCACCAACATTTATTGGGGTGAAAATTCGTACGCTAATTTTGGATGTATTATATTAGATGCCGCCCCTGTTTATATTGGCGAAAATGTGATGATGGGTCCATCGGTAAAATTGTTTACGGCAACCCATCCAATAAAATTCAAGGAACGAAATAAAGGATTGGAATTTGCGAAAAGCATTACCATTGGAGATAATGTTTGGATAGGTGGTGGCGCAATTATAAATCCGGGAGTAACCATTGGTAACAATAGCGTAATTGGGTCAGGAAGTATAGTCACTTCTAGTATTCTTGAAAATGTTGTTGCGGCAGGGAACCCGTGCAAAGTTTTGAAAGAAATCGACAATTAATAATAACCGACCATTTAACTCTAAATTATAATCTATGCTTTCTATAATTACTTTCATTGGATTTACCCTTTTGGTTGCCGGTGTAGCGTGGTATGCTACAAAAGGAACGGACGAAAGTTCCGCAGACGGCTTTTATCTTGGAGGAAGGAGTTTGGGGGCCATAACGATTGCTGGATCTTTACTGCTGACCAACCTATCCGCTGAACAGATTGTTGGACTCAATGGACAAGCATTTTCAGAGGGTATTTTGGTTATGGCATGGGAAACCCTTGCAGCAATTTCCATGGTGATTACCGCTGTTTGGTTACTTCCAAAATATATGAACAGGGGTATTACTACAATTCCGGAATTTATACAGGAGCGCTTTGATGAAAATACCAAGGCAATACTTTCCGTGCTGTTTTTGATTGCTTTTGGAATTGTTTTATTGCCTACTATCCTTTATGCGGGATCAAAGGCGTTTATTACCATGTTCGAACTTCCTGAGCTGTTCGGCATCTCTGAAACCACTTGCTATTGGGTTTGTGTTTGGAGCATTGGATCTATAGGCATTGTGTACGCTATTTTTGGAGGTCTAAAAGCCGTTGCTGTTTCAGATTTGATTAATGCTATAGGTTTGCTTATAGGTGGCTTGCTTATCCCAATTTTTGGTTTATCATTAGTTGGTGACGGGAGTTTAGTTGACGGTCTTAACACTCTTTGGACAGAAAATCAGGATAAATTTGATGTAACGGGTGATGTTACTTCTTCCATTCCCTTTGGTACGGTTTTTACAGGAATGATGATTGCGCAAATGTACTATTGGGGAACTAACCAAGCTATTTTACAGCGTGTATTCGGGGCTAAAAGTTTGGCCGAAGGTCAAAAAGGGATGATGCTTGCGGCATTTGTAAAGTTTTTAATTCCGGTCATAGTCGTGCTTCCGGGAATCATTGCCTGGCATCTATTTGGAAGCGAGCTTAACGATGCCGATGCAGCTTATCCGGAGTTGGTGCGCCGCGTTTTACCGGCTAGTCTTTTGGGCTTTTTTGCTGCCGTACTATTTGGGGCCGTGCTGAGCTCCTTTAACAGCTTATTGAACAGTAGTGCAACGCTTTTTGGGTTTGATCTCTACAAGAAATTTTTCAATCAGGGAGCCTCGGAACACAAAGCGGTAAAGGCCGGGAAATTCTTTGGGTTTGGATTAGCTATAGTTTCCATGTTGATAGCACCTTTTATTCGCTATGCACCAGATGGTTTATTCTCCTACATACAGCAAGCTCTGGGAAGTTTAAGTGTTCCGATTTTAGCCGTGGTAGCCATTGGGATATTGACTAAAAAAGTTCCCGCGATAGGTGCAAAAATTGTATTGATAGGTGGTGTGCTTATGTATCTTTTGAGTTTGTTATACTTAGGGCCAAAAATGATTGGTTCCGCACTTGCGGAAGCAGAAGTAAAAGGAATTACTGATAGCGCCCAATTGGCTATTATAGAAGCTGAGGCTTATCCTCATTTTCTGCATATCATGGGAATTCTCTTTGTCATCAATGTCATTATCATGCTTATTGTAGGAGCCGTAAAGCCTAAAAGGGATATTTACATGTCGCAAACTACAGAAGTTATTGATACAACACCTTGGAAATACGCATGGGTAGCAGGTACTTTGATCACCGTACTTGTGCTTAGCACCTATTTCATTTTCTAAGAAATTTTAGAAATGAACGTTGAGACCTAATTGACCTGGGCCAAAATTGAGGTTCCAACTTAGTTTTTTGGAATCATCATTATACTTTTGGTCGTATTTACTATCTAGATAACGGTCTATGGACTCAACAGTAAAAATACTGATGGCCACACCTAGGACGACATCAGAAAGCCAGTGTTTTCCCTCCCAAAGTCGGGAAATTGCGGGAATTGAACCTAAAGTATAAATACCTGTTTTTACCCAAACGTTTTTAAACTGTTTTGCTATGGCATGTGCGTTCGTCATGGCCAGTATGGCATGACCCGAAGGAAATGAATGAAAATCTCTATCACCTGCCCACAGCGGTCTATATGTATCCTTATTTTTTCCGCTCAATGGCCGAGCTCTTCCTATGGCGGATTTTAGTATTTGCTGTAGTAGCCCCGCAGAGGTAGCGGAGGAAATAAGAAGAACGCCGGTCCTCCTTAATTTTTCACTCTTGGTTACCAATCCCGTTAAATAAACCGCTCCGGTTAGCATATAATTGTTTGTTGGGCTACCATATTCAAAACCGTAATCTCGTACAATTTTAGGAACATCATCCCTAATACCTCTAAAATATTTATTGGTAGGTGTGTCCACTAAATAAGCTACTCCCGTGCTTCCCATAACATACCCAAAAGTGGCCCACTCCTTACCTCGCCAGTGTAAAGGTCTCGTGTAGGAGTAACCAACACCTTTGAAAACATTTCCTATGTCATATGTGAACATCTCCCATCTTTTTTCAATAGAATCTCTTTGAGTATTTTGAGCAATGCAATTGAGCGTAAATAGAAGCACTAGTGCTGATATATAATTTTTCAAAATGATATTTTAGAATAGGCAAACTATAAAAATAAAAGGAAATCTATTGATTTTAACGATTGAAAAGTGAGCTCAATCTAGCCTTGATTTTATGTCGCTCCTAGATGACATCGTTGCAGTTGATGATAAATATTGAAAATTTTGTTAAAAGTAAATCTCCTGTGCCAATCTAAAAGTATTGGCGTGGGCATCTACAATTACTTTTATGTCAGGAGAATATCCACCGCCCATACTGCATTGAACCGGGATTTGATGTTTACGACAGGTATTCAAAACAAATCTATCACGTTGCTTACAGCCTGCTACACTTAGCCCCAAAGTACCCAATTTATCGGAGGCGATAACGTCCACGCCACAGAGGTAGAATATAAAATCGGGTTTTTGCGAAGCGATAAGCTTTGGTAGGGTTTCTTTTAGGATGGATAAATAAATGGCATCTCCAGTTCCTTTTTTTAGGGCGATATCCAAATCCGATTCTTCCTTTTTAAAAGGATAATTACTTGCTCCGTGCATTGAAAAAGTGAAAACCGAATCATCCTTCTGGAATATTTCTGCCGTACCGTTACCCTGGTGTACATCCAAATCAACTATCAATATTTTTTTCGCCAATTTTTCAGATTGAAGATATCTAGCACCAATTGCTTGGTCGTTAAGCATACAAAAAGCTTCGCCTTTGTTGGTATATGCGTGGTGTGTTCCGCCTGCAATATTCATCGCTATACCATTCTCCAATGAAAATTTGCAGGCTTTCATGGTGCCATCTGCGATAACGCGTTCGCGCTCCACTAAAACCTCAGATAAAGGAAATCCTATTTTACGGGCTTCCCTCGGTGGTATTTTAATATTGAGCAAGTCATAATAATACTCGGGGTCATGAACAGCAACAATATACTTGTCATTGGGTATTTCCGGTTCAAAAAAATTATCTGTGGTGCATGTTCCTTCGTACAATAATTGTTTGGGTAAAAGCTCATATTTGAGCATGGGAAACCTGTGGCCCTCTGGTAACGAATGTTTGTAAATAGGATGAAAGGCAATTCTTAGCATAGCTGAACAAAAATACCAAAAACCTGCACTACCTTTGCATCAATGAGTACTTCAATTACTACGGATATCGCTTTTTGTCAAAAACTTCTAAAAGCAGGAAAATTGGTTGCTATACCTACCGAAACAGTTTATGGTTTGGCAGCGAATATTTTAGATGTGAGTGCCATAAAAAGTATATTTGAAATGAAGGGTAGACCTATGTTTAACCCTTTAATTGTCCATATTCATAGTTTCGAGCAATTATCTTTTTTGGTGGAGGACGTTCCCAAAAATGCACTGAAATTGGCGGAGGCTTTTTGGCCAGGTTCACTGACCTTAATTTTGTCCAAAAAACCTGAAGTTCCTGATGTTGTCACAGCCGGAAAATCCACCGTGGGTATTCGTATGCCAAATCATCCTATGACATTGGAGCTTTTAAGAGGTCTTCCTTTTCCTATTGCAGCACCAAGTGCAAATCCTTTTACAAGGATCAGCCCCACTTCTGCAGAACACGTGGCTTCTTATTTTGGCAATAAAATACCTGCAATTTTGGATGGTGGTCCTTGTAAGATAGGATTGGAATCTACCATTGTAGGATTTAATGGAGAATGCCCGATTGTGTATCGTAAAGGTGGGACTTCTGTAGAAGCAATTGAAGCTCTTGTAGGCAAAGTCCAATTGGTTACGAAAGATGATAAGGCCCCTCTTGCTCCAGGAATGTTGGCAAAGCATTATTCGCCGAATACCAAACTCATAATTAGCACCACTGTTGAAGAGTCGCTTAAAAGGCATCATTCTCTTAAAATAGGAGTAATTTCTTTTTACAAGGATTATGAAAATGCAGCTGTGGTACGTACGCTCTCAAAACAAGGTGATACGGGCGAGGCTGCTAGGAACCTTTTTACCGCTTTACATGAATTGGACCAAATGTCGTTAGACCTTATTGTTGCGGATAAATTTCCGGAAGAAGGCCTTGGGGCAAGCATCAATGACCGGTTGCAACGAGCCGCCAATTAAGTTTTCTTATGTAGGGCTAACTGAATCCGTTTGCGCAGAACATCAACTTCTAATACTTTTACAATAACCTGTTGGTGCAGGCTCACATGTTCATTTACGTCTTTTACAAAAGTATCCGCTAGATTAGATACATGAATTAGACCGCTTTCTTTAATCCCAATGTCTACGAAACAACCAAAATTGGTAATGTTGTTAACAATACCCGGTAGTAACTGGCCTCCATGTACATCGGTAATGGATTTTATATTTTCATTAAAGGTGAAGACTTTTGCTTTTTTACGAGTGTCCAGGCCAGGCTTTTCCAACTCTTGGATGATATCTTTCAGGGTAGGGAGGCCAATAATTTGAGTACAATATTTTTCTAAATCTATTTTTTTTAAAATAGATGTGTTCCCAATAAGTTCCGAAATAGGAATTTTTAAATCCTTGGCCATTGTTTCCACCACCTTATAACTTTCTGGATGTACCGCCGAATCATCCAAAGGATTTTCAGGTTTTTTAATACGAAGAAATGCAACTCCCTGTTCATATGATTTCTCGCCCAGGCGAGGAACTTTCTTAATAGCAGACCTACTTTTAAAAGCCCCATTTTCATTACGATAGGACACTATGTTTTCGGCAAGTTTAGGACCAATACCAGAGACATAACTAAGCAATGGAATACTAGCGGTATTTATGTTAACACCTACGGCATTTACACAACTTTCTATAACGGTATCCAAAGAAGTTTTTAGTTTGGTCTGGTCTACATCATGTTGGTATTGACCTACACCAATAGATTGCGGTTCAATTTTAACGAGTTCCGCCAAAGGATCTGCCAACCTTCTGCCAATAGAAACCGAGCCACGAACCGTAACATCATAATTGGGAAATTCATCACGGGCAATTTTGGAAGCGGAATAAATAGATGCTCCCGCCTCGCTGACTATAAAAACCTCAACCGGATTTTT
>JBARUM010000485.1:0-1658 GCA_049645725.1 Maribacter sp. | reverse complement strand
TACACGCTCCGCAAGGCACGCAAAGCGCACGGCGACAAGGTCGTCCTCGACGATGTGACGCTGTCGTTCCTGCCCGGGGCCAAGATCGGAGTGGTGGGGCCCAACGGCGCAGGCAAGTCGAGCCTGATCAAGATCATGGCCGGCCTGGACCAGCCATCCAACGGCGACGCCACGCTCAGTGCCGGCTACTCGGTGGGGATCCTGGCTCAGGAGCCGGAGCTCAACGAGTCCAAGGACGTCCTGGGCAACGTGGAAGAGGGCGTCGCTGACACCAAGGAGTTGGTGGACCGGTACAACGAGATCAGCGAGTTGATGGCCGATCCGGACGCCGACTTCGACGCCTTGATGACCGAGATGGGCGTGCTGCAGGAGAAGATCGATCACCTGGGGGCTTGGGATCTGGACAGCCAGCTGGAGCAGGCGATGGACGCCTTGAACTGCCCTGCCGGCGACGCCGACGTGTCGGTGCTCTCCGGCGGCGAGCGCCGGCGAGTGGCGCTGTGCAAGCTGTTGCTGCAACAGCCCGACCTCCTGCTACTCGATGAGCCCACGAACCACCTCGACGCCGAGAGTGTTCAGTGGCTCGAGCAGCACCTGGAGAAGTACGCGGGCACCATCGTGGCGATCACCCACGACCGGTACTTCCTGGACAACGTCGCCCAATGGATCCTCGAGCTGGACCGGGGCCGGGCCTACCCCTACGAGGGCAACTACTCGACCTACCTGGAGGCGAAAGCTGCCCGGTTGAAGGTCGAAGGCGCCAAGGATGCCAAGCTGCGCAAGCGGCTGACTGACGAGCTGGAATGGGTTCGCTCCAACGCCAAGGCCCGTCAGACCAAGAGTCGTGCGCGGTTGGATCGATACGAGGAGATGGCCACCGAGGCCGAGAAGACTCGCAAGCTGGACTTCGAGGAGATCCAGATCCCACCGGGCCCCCGGCTGGGTTCGCTCGTGGTCGAGAGCAAGAAGCTGACCAAAGCGTTCGGCGATCGGTTGCTGATGGACGACCTGAGCTTCACCCTCCCGCGAAACGGGATCGTCGGTGTCATCGGTCCCAACGGCGTGGGCAAGACGACGCTGTTCAAGATGATCGTGGCGGCCGCCGAGCAGGACACCTCCGACAAGGCCGCGATGCCCACCTCGGGAGAGCTTCGGGTCGGCAACACTGTGAAGCTGTCCTATGTCGATCAGAGCCGCGCCGGGCTGGACGCCGCGAAGAACGTGTGGCAGGTCGTGTCCGACGGGCTGGACTGGATCAAGGTGGGCAACGTGGAGATGCCCTCGCGGGCCTACGTCGGGGCCTTCGGTTTCAAGGGTCCCGACCAGCAGAAGCCGGCTGGCGTACTGTCCGGCGGTGAGCGCAACCGGCTGAACTTGGCGCTGACTCTCAAGCAGGGGGGCAACGTCCTGCTGCTCGACGAGCCGACCAACGACCTGGATGTGGAGACCCTGGGCTCGCTGGAGAACGCCCTGCTGGACTTCCCCGGCTGCGCGGTCATCACCTCTCACGACCGCTGGTTCCTCGACCGGATCGCCACCCACATCCTGGCCTACGAGGGCGACT
Organism: Maribacter sp.; assembly: GCA_049645725.1. Lineage (GTDB taxonomy): Bacteria > Bacteroidota > Bacteroidia > Flavobacteriales > Flavobacteriaceae > Maribacter. The sequence continues at coordinate 94 of JBARUM010000485.1, read as the reverse complement.
CGCAGTGGTTCTGGTTCGAGGGCAACTTCGAGAGCTACGAGAAGAGCAAGATCGCCCGCCTGGGGGCCGACGCCGCCAGGCCCCACCGCGCCAC
>JBARUM010000484.1:0-3611 GCA_049645725.1 Maribacter sp. | reverse complement strand
AATTGGCTTTTTTAATATTTTCTGGACTTACAAAGGAACTTGTTATATAAACCGAAGTATTTCTGCGTTTTTCAAAGGGAATTCTTTCTAATTCTTCTAAAAACTCCCAACCGTCTTTCTGCGGCATATTTATATCCAATAGGATTACTTCTGGTAGGGGTACATTTTCAATCAGAAGACCAATAATTCCATCTATGGCTTCTTGTCCGTTAGTATACCATAATATGTTTTCGCTGAATCCATTATCTTTCATTAGTCTTTTGGCATTAAATGCAAAAAACTCGTCATCATCAATTATGCAGCTACTATTAAATTTTCCCATGGCTATTCCAACTTCTCTGTATTTATTTGTTAGACCTACGGGGAATAGGAAAAAAAGATTTTCTTTTAACTAAAAGTTAATAAATAAAACTGATTATTGAGGTGAAGTGGTACTTTTTTATCTTTTTGTTTAACAATATGACGATTAAATGTTCAATATAGCATAAAATATTAAACAGAAACTAAAATTTGTTCACGAAATCTAATGACATCTAGCACAGCAATGTTCAATTAAATCAGCAACCAATACTAGAAAATCTTATGTAAAATGTATTTTTGGTTTATACCATGGCAGCACCTAGGACAGTTTCAAGATCTGTTGGAGTAATTGGCTTTAGAATATAGTTGTTTACCGCTTTATAATTTTTAACCCTTTCTAAATCTCTCGGGTCCACGGATGAACTTATTATGTAGATAGTGGTTTTCTTTAAGCTATTATTGGGAATTTTGGTAAATTCTTCTAAGAATTCCCATCCATTCATTATTGGCATATTTAAATCTAAAAATATAAAAGGAGGTATTTTTTGTCCAGATTCAGAAATCAAAATAAGTCCTTCCAATGCTTCTTGTCCATTATTATAAACAATTATGGATTCACAAAAATTTATTTCTTTCATTAAACGCTTGGTACCATAAATAAAAATGGGATCATCATCAATTATACAGCAACTTTGAATTTTTTTCATAATCGTCTTTTAACCTTTAATTAGTTTAATATAAAAAGTAGAACCCTTGTCTACTTCGCTCTCTACAGCTATGGTACCGTTCATAGCTTCAATCTGGTTCTTGGTAATGAATAGGCCAATACCCTTCGCATCTTTGTTCCTATGAAATGTTTTATACATTCCAAAAATCTTGTCTTTATGTCTTTCTAAATCTATGCCCTGACCATTATCCTTAAATGCTATGATTACATCGTCTTTATCAATGGAAGAAGATATTTCTACAACGGGAGTCCTTGCCGGAGACCTATACTTTAAGGCGTTCGTGTATAGGTTTAATAAAATACTTTCTAAATAGGCCGGTACTACGTTTACAAAGTGAGATTTATCAATATTTATTATAGAAGCTGCATTTTGCTCAGAGATTAAACCCCGTATGCTCTTTTCTATTTTTTCAAAGGTATTTAGAAGGCTCACAGATTGCATCTGTTCCAATGCTCCGGTCTTTGCCTGTACGACTTTATTAAGGTGTTCTATGGTTTCCGATAGGCTGTTAGAGGCATTAATTAACATGATATGTAATTTTTTTCGCTCTTTATCATTTTCCTCGTCCGCCAAAAACTTGGTAAGCATAGACATGTTGGAGGAATGAGATCTTAAATTGTGAGAAACGATATGGGCAAAATTCAACAGACTATCATTTTGTTCCTTAGTAACATTGACCAAAGTATTCAGTCGTTTTTCTGCCTCAATTCTATCTGTTAAATCTAAAATTTGAGCAATAGAATGAGAAACTTCCCCATATACATCTCGTACGATTGTGACAGTTAGTAAAGCCTGAATAATATGTCCTTTCTTATGAAAATATCTTTTTTCTATCTGAAAGCTATCCTGTTCCCCGTTATATGACTTTTCTATTAAATCCATGGATTTATTCAGGTCGTCAGGATGAGTAATGTGTTGAATTGTGAGATTCATAAGTTCCTTTTGCGAATAGCCTAAACTACTGGATAAGGACTTGTTTACTTTTATCCATTTGTTGTCCGGCCCTACCAGCGCCATGCCAATGGCCGAATTTTCAAACGTTTCCAAAAAGGATTCCTTGTTTCGTTCCAATTTTAATTTGGTATGCAGTAATTCGGTAATATCCCAATTTGCGCCTATTACTTTAATAATTTGCCCATCTGAATTGTATTGGGCTTCTCCAAAGGCAATAAGATGAATTATGTCGCCATTGGGTTTGACACCTCTGAATTTAGTATTGAAGGGTTTTCCAAGAGCAACGGTAGTCTGTAAATTCTCCTGAACTTCTGAAAAATCTTCTGGGTGGATTCTCTTTAACCATTCTTCCAACAAATTGTCCGAATCTTTTGGAATACCATACATCTTGTACATATTATCATTACATATGACCTGATTTTCCTCAATCTGATAATCCCAGATACCAATGTTGGCTACTCGTGTTGCCACATTTAAACGCTCCGCTATCTCTTGAAATTTGATCTCCGCTTGTTTTCTTGGGGTTATATCTACAATTTGGGATATGAAGTGTGAAATGTTATTGTCTATGTCCTTAACAGCTGTAACTGTAAGAATGCTATATACAGTTTGTCCGTCTTTGTGGAAATATCTTTTTTCCAATTGATAACTATCTCTATGGTTATCTAGTACCTCTTGTAATAATTCTAAGTCTTTATCAAGGTCATCAGGATGTGTAATTTCTTGAAAGGTTAATGCCAACAATTCTGTCTCGGTATAACCCAAGCTTTTGCATAGCCCTTGGTTTACCTGTATCCAGTTACCATCCGGGGAAACCAAAGCCATTCCGGTAGTTGAGCTTTTAAAAGTTTTTGAGAACGATTCCTCATGTCGCTCTAGTTTTAATCGGGTGTGTATCAACTCTGTAATATCCCAGTTTACCCCAGTCATCTTTATGGCTTCACCAGCACTGTTTCTTTCTGTGTTGCCTATAGCCTTAATATTTCTTACTGTACCATCTGGCCAGAGCACCCTAAACTCGGTATCGAATTCCTTTTTTCCGGAAATGGCAAGAGCAATTTCCTTAGCACCCCTTTCTTTGTCTTCCGGATGCACTCCTGCCTCCCAAGCCTCGTAATCCCCTGAGAAATCCTCTTTCCTAGACCCATAGAGATTGTACATGTTGTCATCCCATATGAGCGTATTCTTTAAAATATCATACTCCCATATACCTATATTGGCGTTTTGAGTTGCAATTTTTAGACGGTCTGCAATTTCCTGATACCTAATTTCCGCTTTCTTTTTTTCATGGATATCTTGGAAAGTGCCAAAAATACGAATGCATTTGCCATTAACAATTTCGACCTCACCCTTTGTTCTAACCCAAACCTCATTACCTTTTGCAGTTACAATAATAAGCTCCGTGTCCCAAGGTTTGCCGTTTGTCATGGACAGTGTTACCAATTGGGTTATTCTGTCGCGGTGTTCCCCTTCCTTATAAAATTTTATTCCTTCCTCCAGATTGGGTATATAATTTTTTGGAACTTCATGAATGCTTCTAGTAGCAGAACTCCAATAAACCTCGTTTCTAAGCATGTCTACTTCCCAACCCCCAATTCTTGCTACCTTTTCTGCCTTTAGCAATAATTC
>JBARUM010000483.1:0-4383 GCA_049645725.1 Maribacter sp. | reverse complement strand
GCAAATACCCAGCCGTTACCGCGTCCCCAAAAGATTTTGGTCCCTTTGTCTAATTTTGATTTGAATCGCTCATCCCTATAGTACAAATGTTCTTCCGAATCAAACAAGAAATCTGTGGTGGCTTTATATTCGGCGAACATGAAATCCAAGTACTTTTGATCTCCTGTAATGGTCGTAAGTTTCGCCCAAACTGGAGGTGACATAAAAAGCGCATCACACCAATTCCATCGATCTTGATGATATGGTGTAGCCCAGTTTAATTTAGTATGGGCAGGATGATGTAATATAAAATCGAATTGTTCTATGGTGGGTTCAATCATCCCTTTTACGTCATACTTTCTATACAATTCGGCATACATACGACCTACTGCATGATCATCAGCATGGTATTTTCGTTCGTACAACTGCCATTTATTTTGATTTCCTATGCCTCTTAGCCAATTGAAATATGTATCATCATCGGCCATTCTGGCCCATTTGACCATTCCTACGTAAAGGGCTGCAGTGGTCCAATGTAATGGGTGGTGAGGTTCGTCTTTACTATAATTATCGTTGATGTGTACCATTTGCCAGTCCGCTACTTTTTTCATAATACTTTTTACTTCTTCTGGCTTTACAGATTGTGCGAAGAAAAAGTGACTTGAGACAATTGAAATGAGGATTAAGACAATTTTTTTCATATAGTGGTTTTAATGATTGTTCTCTGAAATTGAGCGGGTTCGTAAACTTCTTTACTAATATAAGGATTTGACAATCTTAAGAATATAACAAGTATACCGGAGTTTATGTGAAAAAGTATCCTGTACTGTACTGTGGATTATGTCTCAGTTTATTGGATTCCTCAGCATACTAGTGAGGCCACGGAAATATATCGTCATAGCCCAATTTGATGAAAAGACACCAAAAATATATTATTGTCAAATACCTGCAAATGTTTAAACGTATGTTTACACGGCAAGGTAAACGCTGTAAGAAAGCAAGTTACAAGTTAATGTGTATATGGCACTGTTCCCGTATCGTCAACGGGGTATCCCCATTTCTTAATATAATCCATTCCTGGTAAGAATTCGTCTCCCGTTTCCTCTAGACGTTTGATAAGCTTATCGTCCAAATCTTTTTGCAAAGAAGCATATGCCATATTACCTGCCAAATTATTCATTTGGTAGGGATCTTTGTGGTTATCAAACAATAACCAAGGACCAGTCAAGTCTTTTGCATAAGTATATTGTTCAGTTTTTATCGCCCTGTACTCCCTTGCTCCATGCTGAACTTTGTTCCATTGCCCGAATGGTTGCACACAACTAAGCAAAGTGGCGTCTCCCACCTGCTCTTTGCCTTCTAAATAAGGTCTATAATCAATACCTTCTACTGTAGTAGGAATAGGAACTTCACACAGGCTTAATAGCGTTGGCATAATATCTTCGGAGTTCATTAACGCATTTCTTTCACCTGTTGCAATTTTTAGTTTTTCCGGAACATAATATAACATAGGTACACGTGCAGATTCTTCATACGGTTGTTGTTTTTTATATGCCCCATGTGAGCCCAAAAGGTCACCATGATCCGCTGTGAAAACGATTATGGTATTATCCAGTTGGCCGTTTTCTTGGAGATTGGTAATTACCTTACCTATCATATCGTCCAGAGCAACAATATGGGCATAGTAACCGGCTAGATCTTTTTTTGCTTGTTCCTTTAAATTATCCGGTACATTATCACGAAGAACGATCTCGTCAGGATTAAAACGATTTCTGTATTCCTCAGGCGCCGTATGATACGGGGCGTGCGGTGTGCCATAGGAAACTACCATAAAAAAGGGGTTTTCAGATGCTTTTTGCTTTGTCAGATAGTTTAACGCCGCATCAGTTTGCTTGAACGTATCGTAGCCGTCCCAAATTTTTCTGGTCGGGTCTTCATTGTCATAGTATACAGATTCATTATAGTCATGTGTACACTCATTACCCTTCCAAAATTCAAAACCCTGCCTTCTTTGGCCCGGAGCAACATTCTGCAACCTTCCGTGACCATCTAAATGCCACTTTCCAATGTAACCGGTTTCGTAACCTGCTTTACCTAAGACCTTGGCAATGGTGACTGCATTCGTATCCAATTGTACGTCGTTCATAAATACCCCATGAGTCAATGGCCGCTGTCCTGTTAAGAGCGACGCCCTAAATGGCGAACATACGGGCATACCTGAAACCGCATTTTTAAAGTTGATGCTCATTGCGGCCAAACTATCCAGATTAGGGGTGTTAACATTTGGGTCACCCCCGTAACCTGTTGCTTGGGCACGCCATTGGTCGGTTAATAGAATAAGAATATTAGGTTTTTCATTTTTAACCTCGGCTATTTCTTTTTTCTCCTGATCACAGGAAGCTGCCAAAAGAAGTATGCAGCTTCCAATCATCAATTGTGTACAAAAGTTTAATAGGATTTTATTTTTCAACGTTGTTTTATTTAATTCTTTATATAGTTATCAAATTTCATAGAAACAAAATAGCTAATCTTAATAACCTGGATTCTGCATGATGTTCGGATTTAACTCCAACTCCCTCACTGGAATTGGATACACCAATTTTTCCGTGGTTACATTAAAGGATTCTGGTGTGTAAGGTGCAAAATCAGGTGGTATCAACGTAGGGTTCGCTACTTCTTCAATGCCAAAGGCGTTCATTACCTCAATCGCTTTGCCCGTGCGCACCAGATCGAACCAACGATGGTTCTCAAAAGCCAGTTCAACCCTTCTCTCTTGTGCTATGGCATCTTGGAAAGCTTCCTGACTAGGCAGATCGCTCGGTGTCAATTGTGGTAGTCCTGCTCGGGTTCTGACCATATTCAACAAATCAAAAGGCCTGCCTGCCTGATAGCCCTGCTCATTAATTGCCTCCGCAAGCATCAACAAGGCATCGGCATATCTGTAAAGCGGCCAGTTGTCGGGTGATCTTGGAAAATCAGGATCAGTATCATTATTGTACTTGTTTACGTAATATAACGGACTCGGATTTCTATCGAAAAAAGCAATGGAAACGTCCCTCCTTAAATCGTTCTCTTCATAAGCTGCTACCATATCGTTTGTTGGTATATTTCGTCCAGGACCGCTTTCAGGGCCCAAGAAAACCACACCTCTTGAGGCCACAGGGCCAAACTGGTATATGAAGTTACTTGATTCACCTTCCGGGCCTTCCTTAAATTGTACCTGATAGATTGATTCGGCATGGTTCTTATTTGCCGGGTCAAAGATATCCGCATAATTGTCCAACAAACTATACTGGCCGGAATTTATGATACTGTTGAGCTGAGTTATGGCATTACCAAAATTACCTCGGGTCAAATAAATTTTTGCCAAGAGCATTCTTGCGGCTCCTTTAGTTATGCGGCCCACATCACTTGCTGGATAAGTCGTCGGTAAATTTGCAACGGCAAATTCCGCATCTTGAATCACGGCCGTATAGACATCCGCCACAGGAGTTCGTTCAATGGCAAATGCCTCCTCTGCAGAATTCACCGGTTCAAGGCGTAAGGGCACATCACCCCAATACCTAACTGCGACAAAATGATAAAAGGCTCTAAAAAACCGTAGTTGAGCCTCAGCTTGTATTGCGAAATCAGGTTCTATATCGGCGTTTTCCAAATTAAACAAGGTCACGTTACAATCTTTTATAGCACCATAAATAGTGTTCCACGCGTTATTGATGGGGATGGCATCAGAAGTCAATAAGAACTGGTCCAAAAAACTGAATTGATTTGAACCGCCCAATAGACCTTGATTCAAAAGGTTATCATACATCGTATTGTCCGATCTTCCTTCTTCTAGAAAATGTGCCTCTAGCGTGTAGTCCTGTAAACTACCGTAAACTCCTAGAACGGCCTGATTAAAATCTGCCTCGGTCTGGTAGAAATTACCCTCGGTCAAAAAATGCTCGGGGGTAACATTTAAAAATTCATCGTCACAGCTTAAGAATGCTATCAATGAGACAATAATCAACAAGCTTTTTGATTTTAGAATCGAGTTATATTTTTTCATCGCGTTTAGTTTAAAAGTTAATGTTGGCACCTAAGGTGAAAGTTCTGTTTGTTGGATAAGTAAAGTCGTCAACACCCAACCTGTCAGCATCATCCCCGAAAGTACTTACTTGAGGGTTCCACCCAGAGTAACTGGTAAATTTTGCCAAGTTCTGTACACTAAAATGAAAGCGTAGACCGGATATAAAGCTATTATCAAATGCGGAGGTAGGTATCTGATATCCTAAGGTGACATTTTTTATCCAAATGTGGTCGCCATCTTCCAGCCAAAGATTGGATCGGGTATGTGAGCGTGGAAAAGGAATTGCCGGCAGCAAACCATCTCCAGGATTTTCAGGCGATCTCCATCTATTAATG
>JBARUM010000482.1:0-7219 GCA_049645725.1 Maribacter sp. | reverse complement strand
TCGGTTTTCTTTTCACCTCTGTGAAATAGTTCATCTGGTGCCCTACCTATTTCTTCTTTTGATTTTTTAATAAATCTTGCCATTCTTTGAGCTTAGGTGTTTATAGTTTTAAGTCAGATACTACGGTATGTATGCAGCATATAGTTAATACGTCTAACTATGGTTAGGCTTAAGTTACATTATCCTGTAATGCTTTTAGAGCTTCTTGGGCAAAACTTCTTACTTTGGAATCAGCATCCGTTAAATATGGGTTGACTACTTGTAGGTATTTCATCTCTCCTTGTTTTTGTATAAGATATAGAACGGCCAGTTTTACCTTTAAATCATTACTTCTCAAAAGCAGTTGAAAGCATTCTATTTCGGAAGGTATTTTGTGTTTAATTTTTTGCAGTTCTTCTTCCGAAGAAATATCCAAAGCGGAATCCTCTATAATAGGAAGTAGCTTTCTTTTTAGGTCTCCCGTTAATAGATTATCTAAAAACTCAATGGCATTGGTCTGCGCTTCCTCCTTTTCACTAACCAGACCTTCATAGGCTATTTCCACATCAGTTTGACGATACCTTAAGCCTAATAGCTTAAAAATGCGTTCTAGACCAGAATCTAATCTTCGTTCCAGTAGTTCCAAAAGACTGGTGCGTGCTTCGCGTTCCTCATCGCTAATTTCCTTTCTGGATTTTTTGCGATTCCGGTAGGAAATAATAATTTGGGTATGCATAGATGCTAAGGTCTGATGGTGCAACTTGCATTCGTCATAGATACTGGATACTACCTTGTATCTATTGAATTTTAGTTCCGGATGTGAACCTCGTATTACGCTCAAAGCGCGAATCACCTCTAAGCGAACAGTTAAATCGGTGTCCTTTAAAAGATTTAAAAGGCTTTTCACCGCCTGTTGTGAATTAAAGGACTGAACGACCGCGGGAATAAACCGTAAAACCGGTAAGGGTTGTTTTCTCTTTTGAACTAGCTCCGTAAGTAAGGGTAATACATTTACGCCGTATTCTTGTATAGCCTTGACCGCGGTTTTTCTCTGATGTTTATCGGCTAGGAACGGAAGTATTTCATTTAGTAATGAAGGGTGCATACTTTGCCCCATGGCTCTAATGGAATTTGCAACTATTTCAGAATCTTCATGTTTGATATACTTGAGAAGTATAGGATAAAAATTTGATAAATTGGCTACTCCTATAGTTTCAATAATCCATTTTGTCTCCATAAAAGTAGCTTTCCCGGTTTCTAGGTTTTTTAGCTTTTGTTCAATGAGTCCTTTTACGTTAAAACGTTTTTGCAAAGAAAAATTATCCCTTACTTCCCTGGCTAAACAAAATAGAGCTGCATGGGCTATTCTAGAATCGTTGTGGTTCAAATAATGATTATAAATAAATTCCGAATCCTTTTCTGCAAACCGCAAGACATATTCCAGAGTGGCGATGGTGAGTGCTTTATCATCAATTTGTAAAAGTCGTCCAATATCTGCGGTCATACTTTTACTGTTCAAAAAATAAAGGTTCTGGATAGCTGCAGTCTTAACTTTTGTGGATGAATGGTCTAAAAGACGTTCTACGTCCTCCTCAAAACGCTTGTCGTTGATTTCCATCAACTTTTGTAGCATATAAAGTAATTGTTCTTCCGTTCCGTTTCCGAAAACCCTACGCATTCCCTGCACTACTGAGGCTGGCTTTTCTTGTGATTTTTTAGTTTTCGTTTTTTTATCCGTGAGCACTTCCAAGTTAGTACGGAAAGTCCGGTAATATTCTTTACGGACTTTAAAAATAAAGAACAACCAGAGTGCCACCAAGGCTAGAATTAGCACTCCAATATAGAAAGAGGATAAATCCAAGCCCCTTATTACAAAAATTAAAAGGCAACCGGCAATACCGGTCGCAATACTATCTACGACTACATCTATAAAAGACTTGGTTTTATTCTTTAATTCAAAGGGTAGGGGCAATGCCAAAAGTTCCGATGCACTCTTGTGAACGGATTGTTTCAAAATCCCATCCATGGCCTTTATCACCACTACAGCAGAAAGTTCCGGTAGGAGCAGAAAAAAAATACTTCCGCCAAAAATTCCTATTGGAAGTAGAAGTAGTGAAAAACCAACACCCCAAATACCTACAATGCGATGAGTAAAAAAAAGTTGAATGACAAGTGACAATAAGTTGAATGTTGAAAACCAAAATGCGAAGAATGCGGTGAGTTCATCCGCATCTTCAAAAGATGCGGCCGCAAAATCACTGAACAGGTAATCTACCAGCTTGGCAACCAACACACTTACCGCAACTATAAAAGCGATGTAGGTAAGGTGTTTTGATTTTAAAATGAGCCGTAACGGGCGCTCGGTATTGCTTGCCGTTCTTTTTTTCTCCTTAAAGTCACCTAAATTTTTAACTCGGGCGGCCCAAACCTTTCGCAGTAATGGTATGCAGAACAGTAATAGGAATGCCGCAATAAAAACCAGATTTTCATTCCCAATGTACGGTGCGAGAATAGAGGTAAGGTATCCTCCTATAATTCCGCCCATAATAGCGCCAGAGCCTATGAATCCGAACAATCGTTTTGCTTCCCTAACGTTGTACACCAAATTAGCCAACACCCAGAATTGTGACGCGGAAAGCACGGCATAAATGGCAACCCATGTATAAAAAAAATAGAGAATGAATATATTGACAATGTTCAACGTCAATAAGGTCCCCAAACCTATGAGAATTAATATAGAGCTTATCAAGGTAGTTTCTATAACCTTATTAAGCGCATATTTTGAAACTGCACGGGAGTAAAAAAAGGAACTTACAATTGCAGTGAAAGCAACTACTAGAAATGCAAATGGTAATTGTTCAACCCCGAGTTTTGAAAGGAACAGAGCGTTTACGGTAGGCTTTATGATCAACAGTACCGCAATGGTCAAAAATATATAGGAGAGCATCCAAAGTGAAACCTTGAATTCGCCCTCCCGTATATCAAATATGTTTTTTACTAAATTTCTAATCATCCGCCTTGCGGAATATTTTTAATTTCCTAACACTAAAGTACTGGCTTTTTTAAGACCTTCTCAATTGGTTTTACCAAACTTCTAATAATTTGTTCTCCGTTAGGGTCATCAATCAAGGCTACCAAGATATATCTACGGTCTGGGTCTTTTCCCCAAACTAAAATAGAGTCTGAATGATAGGTGCGCCAAGAACCGGATTTACGGAACAAGCGTGCGTTTGGCGCAATTTGGTCTAAAGTGTTTACAAACTTATGGTGTAATTCAGGGTCTTCCATGATATCCAACATTTGTTTGGAACGCTTTTCGTTGACCAATTTCCCATTCGCCAATAAATAGTAATACCTACATACCTGCGTAACCGTAGCCGCATGGCTTAAGTTTTTTAAAGGTTCCCTATTGGTATTGCCTCCGCCGCCATAACGTTTACCTACCCATAGGCCACCACCGTTTTCTTCATCATAGAATTCATATTTTGGGTCGGTCATTACGGCTTCCAGTTTTTCATAGCCCACTCTGTCTATCATACGTGTAGAAGCAGCGTTATTAGATTTGCTAATCATTAAACGCATGTCTTTTTTTACTTCTAATGTTTCTTTAAGCTCACCTTTGTCTATAGCATCCATTGCAGCCAGAAGAATAGCAATTTTAGGCAAACTTGCCGCATACATCATATGGTTGCCGTTTACACGAGCAAAACGGATATTGTAAGGATCACTTAAATCCACAATGCCTACGGCCATTTTCTTTTGTGAGATAAGTTGGCTCCAATCGGAATGTGCGGCCAACTCATTTTCTAAGTTGACTTGCAAAGAACTATCCATTAGCTTGGATAATGGTTTTATTCTGGTGTCATCAGTTTGTATTGGCAGCTCATTCTGAGCAGAAACAAAAGCACTTGAAGTAATTAGAAGCACTAAAAAAGAAAGTTTTGATTTCATTGATTATATCAGGTTTATAGAATTTAGGCAAAATTAGATAATCCACTGGCAGGTAATGTGTTAATTTTTATTATGAGCCTCTCGTCGACAAACCCAACAAAAATGCTTCTTGGTATTCTCATAGAAAAAAATGTATGTTAAAATTTTCTATTTGATATAATGAACGGCGTACCTATGTACCTGTTTTTGAGAAAAAAATCATCAAAAAAATAAATTGAAAAAAAGAATTTTAATGTATATTCTAGAGTGAACAGAACTATAGCGAATGAATCTTAAGGACGGTGTAAGGACTGCTGAGAATAAAGTATCCTCAGAGGCAAGAAAGTTAAGTGAGCTGGTAAAGGACGCTACCAAAACCCTTGTGGATAGATTGGAGTGCTACGAGGATATTATAAGCTTGGAAGTTGGTGATACCGGTTTGAGTAGGGCCAAAACATTGGAACGGGAGTTTGATGTGCGTCAGCTATATATAAAGTATGAAGGGGATAACCCTACCGGAACACAAAAAGACCGCATAGCTTTTGCACAATTGTATGATGCTTTGCGAAGGGAATACAAAGTGGTTTCCTTGGCCACCTGCGGTAACTATGGGGTGGCCATGGCATTGGCGGCGGATTTGGCAGGTATCGCCTGTAAAGTTTATATACCGGAAACTTATCATACCGATAGGATTGCCGAGATTGAAAGCTTGAATGCCGAAATCATAAGATTATCTGGGAGCTATGAAGATGTGGTTATGAAAAGTACCGAGCATGCCAACCAGAATGGGTGGTATGATGCCAATCCGGGAGGTGTTAACACTCCTTTACAGATATCCGCTTATGCCCAGATCGCTCAAGAGATTTTTGAGGATTTAGGTGATGCTCCAAAGTACTGTGCTGTCCCTGTTTCCAATGGGACTTTATTTGCAGGTATTTATAGAGGTTTTGTAAGCTTGTACAAGCGTGGTAAAACATCACGGGTTCCTAAAATGATTGCGGCCTCATCCTCTTTTAAGAATCCCATTATACAATCTTTTTTACAAGGTCTGGATCATTGTAAGGACTTAAATCCAGAGGCTATTAAAGAAACAAAATATAACGAGCCACTAATTAACTGGCATAGTTTTGATGGTGAAGAAGCGCTATATGCCTTACAGCAATCCCAGGGTAGTGCTTATAATATTAGTGATAAGAAATTACGTGAAATGACGGCCTTACTGGCAAAAAAGGAAGGCTTTAAAATTCTGCCGGCATCTACGGCAGGGTTGATAGGCCTACTGGAATTGGATGAAGAATTAAATTTAGAGCCCGACCGCTTCGTAGCGGTACTCACGGCAAAACATTAAAAATATAAAATGAAAAAAGTAATAGATGGTAAGGCCTTGGTGTACTGCGAGGGTGCTTTTAATACGCCTAACGGAAAAACAGCCCACGGTTTGGTACGTTTTACGGAACGGTATGAAGTAGTCGGGGTGCTTGATGAAAAATATGCAGGAAATGATGCGGGAGAAGTTCTGGATGAAAGACCCAATGGCATTCCCATTTTTAAGGATTTTGAAACGGCGATAAACAGATTAGAAGCCGAGGATAACTTACCGAGCTATTTTGTTATTGGACTTGCTCCTGACGGTGGGCGTTTACCTAAGGTGGCCAAGGCAACCATCAAAAAGGCTTTGGAAAAAGGATGGAACGTTGACAGTGGGCTGCATGATTTTCTTACAAATGATGCCGATTTAATGGCAGTTGCTAAGAAAAATAAATGTCAGGTTCGAGATATTCGTAAAACTCCGGATAGAGATAAACTCCATTTTTTTACCGGTGATATTGAAAAAGTAGATTGCCTAAAACTTGCAGTCTTAGGTACCGATTCCGCTTTAGGAAAACGAACAACAGCTTGGTTATTAGTTCATGCTTTTAGGGAAGCTGGTAAAAAGGCCGAAATGATTGGAACCGGACAGACCGGTTGGATGCAAGGAGCCAAGTATAGTATGGTAATGGACAGTTGTATCAACGATTTTGTATCGGGTGAAATAGAACACGCCGTCGTAAGTGCTTACAAAAATGAAAACCCTGATGTCATTGTCATTGAGGGGCAAGGAAGTTTAATGAACCCTGCCTATCCAGGCGGATTTGAAATCCTGGCTGCTGGCCGCCCGGATTATGTAATTTTACAACATGCCCCAACCCGTTCGGAATATGACGGTTTCCCCGGATATAAAATGCATTCACTAAAAGAACAGATAAACGCTATTCAAGTAATTTCCGGAAAAGAAGTTATTGCCATTACCGTAAACCATGAGGGTATGACAAAGGATGAAATTCCCGGCGCATGCAAACAAATTACCTTGGAAACAAAGCTTCCTGCGTTTGATGTCCTAGAATATGGAGCAAAGGAACTGGTTCATTTGCTAATGGATAAACTGAAATGAGAATTACCAAAATATCCTATGAACGTCTCGATTTGAAATTGGCCGTTCCATATACTATTGCTTACGAAACAATTAATAAAACCACCAACTTTATCCTAAAAATAGAGACCGATGGGAAATGGATTGGTTACGGTTGTGCAGCACCAGACCAAGTAGTAACAGGGGAAGCTCCGGAAGATGTTGAAAAAGCTATTAAAAATGAGATTACAGATTACTTGCTAGGAAAGGACCCGTTTACCTATGCGCTTTTATTGATGGAACTTAAACATATATTAGGAAAACGAGCTTCTTCCTTAGCCATGATAGATTTGGCATTGTTCGATTTAATCTCCAAGAAAGCTGAAGTGCCTCTGTATAAGTTTCTCGGGGGGTTTCAACATAGTATAAAAACCAGCATTACCATAGGAATTTTACCATTGCAGGAGACGTTGAAGCAAGCCAAAGAATATGTACGTCAAGGGTTCACTATTCTAAAAATCAAAGGCGGTAGCAATCTGGAAGAAGATGTGGAGAAAATGAAAAAGCTACATGAAATTTATCCAAAGGTTACATGGCGGTTTGATGGAAATCAAGGCTATACGGTACAGGAATCAATTGCCTTTGTAAAATCTACTGCGGCCATTGGTATCGAAATTTTTGAACAACCCACAAAAATGGAGGCCGAGGAACGTCTAGGACAGGTTACGGATCAGGTGGCAATACCCGTGATGGCGGACGAAAGCCTTAAAACATTAACGGATGCCTTTCGTCTAGCTCAAAACGAACGGGTAGATATGATTAACATAAAGTTGCAAAAGGTAGGAGGTATAATGGTTGGTATGCACATTAACTCCGTTGCAAAATCGGCCAATTTGGAGACCATGGTGGGATGTATAGACG